>JBIKTO010000106.1:0-7421 GCA_044348065.1 Cyanobium sp. | reverse complement strand
CCCGCGCATCTCCAGGCGTGGGGAGATCAAGCGACGGCAGATAGGAGCTCGGCGTCATCACCTGCATCTGGATGCCCGTGGCTCCATGGTCGTCAAGCCACTGGGGGTTGCTTTGCAAAAAGGCGAGATAAGCGGAAAAGAGATCAGCAGGGGCGCCTCGAAGTGGCCGCGGGTCAGGGGCCACAACCGATCCCAGGATGTCGAGATCCAAGGGCGCAGGAGGCTGATCAGGCGCATCAAATCCTGATGGCGAAACGGGTTCAAGGACCGACTCCTCAGAGGGTTGTGAGAGAGCCCACCCAGAGCGATCGCCGCCGACTTCAGCATCATCTCCAGCCGGAGTCAACGAGGGGAGAGGTTTTTCGAGTTCATCTACGGAGCCTTCAGCCGTGACACCTGTCACAGACGACAACGCAAAAACCATGGGGTCAACATGGGTGCGGTAATAAGGCTTGACGAGACGGATTGGACCATTCGGCATAATCGAGACAGAAGCATCTGGCTTAACGACGAGGGAATCAACCTCAAAGAGTTCGTTTTCAGCTTGATCTGTCAGGTCTTCAACATCCTCGACAAACTCCGCAAAAGGCTCGGTCGCTGAAGGATAGGGAAATACAAGCGGCTCTTCCGACTCAGGGGAGGATGTGAACTCAGGGAGCAGGAAGGGCTTGCCGGGAAAAAATCCGCAACTGTAGATCCATGGCAGGTCTACAGGAACAATCTCTCCGGAGACACTGAACTCAGATGGGGTGCCCGAGAGATCATTCTCAACTGGATCAGATGGGGTGCCCGAGAGATCATTCTCAGCTGGATCTATCAGGTTTTGGCCAGCCTCTGTTGACATCTCAAGGGGCTCGATGGCTGAAGAATTAGACCCTTCGAGCGACTCGCCCGACTCCGGGACGGAGGTGATCTCTGGGACCAGGAAGGGCTCGCCGATGAAGTACGGATATGGCTCGCAACCAACAATCAACGGTGCCTCCAAAGCACTCTCGCCCGAGAGATAGTATTCAGTTGGCGCACCTTCTACCGAAGTGAAGCAACAAGAATAGGACGCGGAAAGACTAATTGAATCATCCGACTCGAAAGGAGTGGGCATGACCCAAGCAGTTTGCACGTAGCTCTCATAATAAACTGATATGGTCATGCTATAAAAAGGTTCAATCAGAAGGTTAATCCCCTCGGCTGTCCACTCGACCTGATTTTCACCGGCGGCGTCGAAGCCGGGGTCGGCGGTTGATGGCTCGTCCAGAACATCGATGGCAGGGGCGGGCTCCTGCAGAGAAACATCCGCCAATGGTGGTTCTACCAGACTCGCTTCGCCAACTCCGGTGAGCGGATCGGTGGCGGCAGGATCGATGTCACCGAAACCCAATGGATCCGCAGAAGTGTCACCCAGGTCAGGCACCACTGGCTTCGTGAGCCAGGGCTCGGGTTCGAAGGCCACAGGCAGTGGCAACACACAGACCTGGGGGGGGGGCACCATCCAGCAACCGACGATCCCTGCCTCGGACTGCTGAGAAGAGAGGTCGATCGGCTGGTTGGGCAGCCAGACAGAGCAAGGCGGAACCGTGTCCATGACGACGAGGGCCTCTGGCGCTTACAGCATCTTTCTGACCCTAAGCCCTTTTGTCTGGGGCTGCACCGCCCTGCAGGAGAATCTTCCCATTCCCTCCCCCGCCGGACACCCCCATGCTCCTCGACCTCAGCGGCAAGAAGGCGCTCGTCACCGGCATCGCCAACAACAAGTCGATCGCCTGGGGCATCGCCCAGCAGCTGCACGCCGCCGGCTGCGAGCTGGGCGTCACCTACCTTCCCGATGAGCGGGGCCGCTTCGAGGGCAAGGTGCGCGAGCTCACCGCTCCCCTCGCCCCCACCCTGTTCGAACCCCTCAACGTGCAGGACCCGGCCCAGATCGAGGCCGTGTTCGCCCGTGTGGCCGAGAGCTGGGGCAGCCTTGATGTGCTGGTGCACTGCCTGGCCTTCGCCGGCAAGGAGGAGCTGATCGGCGATTACAGCGCCATCAGCCCCGAGGGCTTCGCCCGCGCCCTGGAGGTGAGCGCCTATTCGCTGGCGCCCCTCTGCCGCTACGCCAAGCCCCTGTTCAACAACGGCGCCAGCGTGATCACCCTCAGCTACCTGGGCGCCGAACGGGCCATCCCCAACTACAACGTGATGGGCGTGGCCAAAGCGGCCCTGGAGGCCTCGGTGCGCTACCTGGCCGCCGAGCTGGGTCCCGAGAAGCAGGTGCGGGTGAACGCCATCAGCGCCGGCCCGATCCGCACCCTGGCCAGCTCGGCCATCGGCGGCATCCTCGAGATGATCCACAACGTGGAGGAGAAAGCCCCCCTGCGCCGCACGGTCACCCAGGAGGAGGTGGGCAGCACCGCCGCCTTCCTGGCCAGCCCCCTGGCCGCCGGCATCACCGGCCAGGTGATCTACGTGGATGCTGGCTACTGCATCACGGGGATGTGAGCCGGCAGGGGGCCCTGCCGTCGGACTGGAGCTCGTCAGGCTGCCCTGCTGCCAGGGCCATCACTTGGTGTAGCAATTGCCACTGTTGTCACAACAGATCGTCTGGCCGTTCTGGTTGGTGCAGCGTTGGGCCTGGGCCGGGCTGCTGACCGCCAGGCTGAGCAGGGCAGCCGCAACAAGCCATGCCGCCCCTCGCAGGGGAAGGCACGTGTGGTGGACTGCTTGGCGGGAAGCGGCAGCAGGGACGAGGGAAGCCATGACGGAGCTGTGGTGATTGGTGAGTTGAGCAGGAAATCGTGCGACAGGGGCACGGTGATTCGACTGCAAGACCAGAGCGCAGAGATACTCGGCACTTCAGTGAATAATTCCAAGTGTTAGGCCGAAACAACAGGAAAGGAAACCCGTCAAGCCCACTCGTCATATAAGTTAACAAGTGCCGGTCGCCGAGGGACTGGAAGACGAAAGAAAATCGGGAATACACTGATTGACTACTGGGGCGAAGGTAAAAAGAAAAGGAGAGGAACTCAAGCGGCCATTTCACCGCAAGTTTTACCAAGCCCATGCCGAAGCGGCTGCTGGCGTTCGTCCTACCCAAAGATGGTGACTGGACAAAACCACTTGGCGCCTTCCTGGCAACGGTGGGCTTCCTCTGGGGCGCCTGGGTATTTCTCTTCCAGGAGGTGTTCCGCCCTGCCGTCGCACCCGTCAACATCTCGCTGGAGCTCCAGATCAAGCGCCTCAAGCCGCTGAATGCGGCGATTGGCAAACCGCAACCCGTGGTTCTCAAAGTCGCCGCCAAGAATTCGAGCCGCAAGGTGCTGATGATTCGCAAAACATACTGGGTGGCTTACGGAGTGGACTTGAGAAATCCCATCAACGCGAGTGGAAAGACTGGATCCGAAACATCCACAGTCCCTCCCTATAAGGAAGCAGATCTGATCAATGATATCAACAACCAGATGGCCTTGGGGCGGAGCATGCTGTCGCTCTCCGGAACCGCCAGCTCAGCCTATCAGCGCTCCACAGACACCTGGCAGGTGATCGGTTTCGGCCCACTATTCGACGCCAACGAGATCAGACCCGATGAGGAAATCAGGGCCCAGCGCGTGATTCTCATGCCTCAGTTAGCGCCACCATTCGACTACAAGCTGCTGCGTGTTCGGGTGATCATCCCCTCCTATGCCAAACGCTCCACCCTCGCCGACGAAGACCTGATCAGGGTGGTGGGTGGCATCACCCAGCCATCAAAAGAATTGGTCAAGATTGGCTTTTGCCAAGCGGAGCGAAGCTGGGATAAACATGGACTACGCTGGTTTTTTGACAAGTTCCTTCTCCCCAGAGATCGCTTCGACGACACCATCTTCAAGGAGCCCGCTTCACGTTACTGCCCCTCGCTGATGACCCCTGAGCAAAAGGAAAAGATTGGCGCCCAGGTCTTCGTCTCCACCTTCGAGATCCCCCTTGACGTTGAGGCTGATAGCAACCAATGATGATGGCCAAGAGGAACAAGCGCAGCCTGGGCCTGCCCCGCTACCACCTCAATCAGGGGCGGGTGATTGTACGCCTATTTTTGGTGAGCTCACTACTGCTAATCTGCCTCGGATTCGCTGGTGCACTGCAAAGTGGCCTGGCGACGATTGGAGCTGGGCAAACCGAATTAGCCTACAGCGTTGCCAACCTTCGCAACAACGCTTCTCTGGAACCGATCCAGAAAACGCCGCGCTTCAGCTTCGAGACAACGGCAGACACAGACCTGCAGAACTACTTCGTACTCGATACCGACACTGGCACCCTCACACTGCGCGACGGCCTGCGCAGCCTGGCGAATCTCAGCAACCCGCTGAAGAGCTTCCCCTACCAGATCATTGAGGCGGTGCCAGGCCAGCCGAAGAAGAACGTGATCAGCCTGTACATCCAACTCCTGGACTGCAAACAGTTCCTGGCCATGCAAGCCAACAGCGGCCATGGAGCCAGCACCGCCAGCCCCAGACCGGCGGATGGGGATGCCGTGCTGCGCTGTATCGACATCGAGCCGGTGCTGGCGCAGGCATCAACCCTGAGCAAAGTGAAGGATTGGATTAAGCAAAATAGTGTCTATCTGCTTGACACCCAGAAAGATGAATACCTCAACGCAGCCAATGAGATCCTGAGTCTGCCGACGAAACAAGTGGGCAGTAGCACGACAAGCCAGTTCGCATGGGGACCTGGCTCCCCGCCACTCCCGAAGGGGTCGGCGAAGGAGATCCCGGTCTGGCGTCTGTTGATCCTTCAGGACAAAGCGATGCCTGGCCTGCAGATCTTTGCCGTCTCGGACAGCCCGACCCCCATCCTCGATGCCAAGACCCCAGCCCCAGCGTCCGAAATCGTGGCTCCGGAGAGCATGGGGGCCAGCCTGCTGCGGGCTTTGGACCAGCTGTTTCTGGTGATCCTGCAGTTGCGCTACCCCGCCCTGATCATCCTGGGCGTCCTGGCGCCCCTGCTGGCCTGGATCATCCGCCAGCGGGACAAGGTTGTGCGCCGCTGCCTGGAGCCCTACCTGCTTCTCCTGTTGGCCCAGATCTTGAGCCTGATCCTCGCCGATGCCCTGATGGGGGAAGGGCTGGCGATCTGGGTGGGATTCATGTATACGCTTATCAGGCTTCTGCAACTGAGTGAGTTGTTCTGGATGGGCCGATCGGCGGATCGACGGATCCAACGGCTGTTCAATCTGCGCTCGCGCCCCTGGCTGAGGGATCTGCTGCGGCTGCAGCTGCTGCTCTGGAGCATCAATGCCCTGGGACTGGCTTGGCACATCCTCGGGGTTTTCCGAAGCTTCCCCCTGATCTCGCCCGCCTGAGCCCGGATACCCCAGCATGGACACGAGCTTCAGCTGACTCCGTGAGCCCCGATCCCGCCCGCACCGGCAGCATCCACCGCGTCACCGGCGAGACCGACGTACAGGTGCGCCTCGACCTCGACGGCAGCGGCCGGTGCGAGGTGAGCACCGGTGTGCCCTTCCTCGATCACATGCTCCACCAGCTGGCCAGCCATGGCCTGCTCGACCTGCAGATCCAGGCCGTCGGCGACACCCACATCGACGATCACCACACCAACGAGGACGTGGGCATCGCCGTGGGCCAGGCCCTGGCCCAGGCCCTCGGCGATCGGCGCGGCATCCACCGCTTCGGCCATTTCGTGGCGCCGCTGGATGAGGCCCTCGTGCAGGTGGCGCTCGACTGCAGCGGCCGTCCGCACCTGGGCTACGGGCTGACGATCCCGGCCCCGCGGATCGGCACCTACGACACCGAGCTGGTGAGGGAGTTCTTCGTGGCGGTGGTCAACAACAGCGGCCTCACCCTGCACATCCGCCAGCTGGAGGGGGTGAACTCCCACCACATCGTGGAAGCGTGCTTCAAGGCCTTCGCCCGGGCGCTGCGACTGGCCACCGAAATCGATCCGCGGCGCGCAGGGGCCATTCCGAGCAGCAAGGGGGTGCTGGAGAGGGCCGGAGGGGCCTAGCCTTGGGGAACGATCTCCGCCATTTCGCCATGCGCCCCGTTCTTCTGATCGGCGCCGGCCTCGCCGCACTGGTGGCCGTTGCCGCCCCGGCCCGCGCCGCCGGCCCCCAGCCCTGCGAGAACCCCAACCTGCCCGCAGCGACCGCCCCCTGCCCGCAGCCCCCCTGCCTCTGGACCCCCCAGAAGCCCTGCGGCCACTGATCGCGCCCCCAGCCTGAGCGGAGCCTGGGCCTGGGCCACCCAGTCGGGCTCCGGCCATCAAGGCTGTCGTGATGCTTTTAAGGCTGTCGTCATGCTGTCGGAGGGTTCCAGCGGGCCCGCGGTGGTGGCCCTCCAGAACCAGCTGATCGGGCTGGGCTTTCACAGCGGTGCGGCCGACGCTGCCTTCGGCTCGATCACAGCCCGGGCGGTGCGTGACGCCCAGCGGCGCCTGCTGCTCCTGCCGGATGGGATCGTGGGCCCCCGCACCAGCGCTGCCCTGGCGGCGGCCGTCGCCCGCCAGCCCCCCGCGCCCACCAGCTTCTACCGCCGCTTCCACCGGGAGGTCCTTGATCTCGCCGCCCGCGGCCAGGCCAGCCTTGAGAAGCTGCCCTGGCTCGATCGCGGCCTCGCCTCCTCCCCCTTCCGAGGCGAGCCGCCCCACTACGCCGAGCGGCTGGCGACCAGCGCGGCGGCCTCCGAGCTCACCCCCTACCCCGATGCGGCGGGTCGCTTCGGCCCCTATCCGGCCCGGGGGGTGGTGCCCGCGATCCTCAGCGGCCAGGAGGGGCGCGGTGGCCTGGAGTTTCTCAGCGAGGCGGTGGCCCAGGCCTGCCTGTGCGTGGGCAGCGTCGCCGCCGACCGGAGCCTGCGGGTGCGCTGGTACGGCCGCCAGGCGCTGGAGGCCAATGTGCAGTTCTGGAGCGCCACGAAGGTGGTGGCGGCCCTGCAGCTGGTGTGCCAGGCCAACCGCCGCAGCCCCGGCACCCCGATCGCCGCCACCCGGGTGCGGGCGGGCGATGGATCGGCCGATCAGCCCTTCGCCGCCCTGTTCACCGCCATGGTGAGCTACGGCCAGGGGGTGACGACCTCGAACGCCATCGGCCTGATGCTCAAGCAACTGCGCAACAGCGGCGAGCTCGATGTGCAGAGCTGGCTGAGCGGCCTCAGCGGCAATCCCCGGCTGCAGTTGCGGGGGGGGTACGGCGCCCCGCCGCTCTATGGGGACGCCGCCCTGGTGGGACCCGCTGGCGTGCTGGTGGGGAATCGCCCCCTGGCGCGCAGCCGCAATCTGGTGAGCGCCTACGACCTGGTGCGCAGCCTGACGATGCTGGGCTGGCATCGGCAGCTGGACCCGGACTGCCGCCTGCCCGGCGGCCAGTGGCCCAGCCTGGCCTGCCTGGTGGAGGGCCTGGGTCACGACACGGCCCGCTACCTCGATGTCGCCCTGGAGCGCCTGGGGTTGCTGGG
>JBIKTO010000105.1:0-7462 GCA_044348065.1 Cyanobium sp. | reverse complement strand
TACGGCGCCCGCAAGGGTCTGGTGGACACCGCCCTGCGCACCGCCGACTCCGGCTACCTCACCCGCCGTCTGGTGGACGTGGCCCAGGATGTGATCGTGCGGGAGGAGGACTGCGGCACCCTGCGGGGCATCCCGATCGCGGCGGAGGACGGCGGCCGCTTCGGCAAGAAGCTGATCGGCCGCCTGGCCGCCGAGCCCGTGCTCGATGCCGCCGGCGCGGTGCTGGTGCAGCGGGATGGCGAGATCGATGAGCTGGTCTCCGCCGCGATCGAGGCGGCGGGTGTGCGCACGGTGGTGGTGCGCTCGCCGCTCACCTGCGAAGCCTCCCGCTCGGTGTGCCGCAAGTGCTACGGCTGGGCCCTGGCCCACAACCAGCTGGTCGACCTGGGCGAATCGGTGGGCATCATCGCCGCCCAGTCGATCGGTGAGCCGGGCACCCAGCTCACCATGCGCACCTTCCACACCGGTGGTGTGTCCACCGCCGAAACCGGCGTGGTGCGCTCCCTGGTGGAGGGGGTGGTGGAATTCGGCTCCAAGGCGCGGGTACGGCCGCACCGCACCCCCCACGGTGTGGAAGCCCACCTGGCGGAAACCGATTTCAGCCTGGAGGTGAAGCCGAGCGGCAAGGGCAAGCTGCAGAAGTTGAGCATCACCTCCGGCTCGATCCTGTTCGTCGACGACGGCGCCAGCGTGCCCTCCGACACGATCCTGGCCCAGATCTCCTCCGGCGCCCAGGTCAAGAAGAGCGTGGAGAAGGCCACCAAGGATGTGATCTGCGACCTGGCGGGCCAGGTGCGCTTCGAGGATGTGATCCAGCCCCGGGAGGTCACCGACCGTCAGGGCAACATCACCCACAAGGCCCAGCGCCTGGGCCGCCTCTGGGTGTTCAGCGGCGACGTCTACAACCTGCCCCCCAACGCCCAGCCGGTGGTGGATGGCAACAAGCAGGCCACCACCGGCGAGGTGCTGGCGGAGAGCCGGCTGGTGAGCGAATACGGCGGCGCGGTGCGGCTGCGCGATTCCGCCGGCGATTCACGCGAGGTGCAGATCGTCACCGCCAGCCTCACCCTCAAGGATTGCAAGCTGGTGTGCGAATCCACCCACTCCGGTGAAATCTGGCACCTGGAGGGCAAGGACGACATCCGCTACCTGCTGAAAACCCAACCGGGCAGCAAGATCGGCAACGGTGAGGTGATCGCCGAGCTGGCCGACGACCGCTTCCGCACCCAGACGGGTGGCATCGTGCGCTTCTCACCGGGCCTTTCGATCAAGAAGGCCCGCTCCGCCAAGCACGGCTATGAGGTGAGCAAGGGGGGCACGCTGCTGTGGATTCCCCAGGAAACCCACGAGATCAACAAGGACATCTCCCTGTTGATGATCGAGGACGGCCAGTGGATCGAAGCCGGCACCGAGGTGGTGAAGGACATCTTCAGCCAGACCGCCGGCATCGTCACCGTCACCCAGAAGAACGACATCCTGCGGGAGATCATCGTGCGCTCCGGCGAGCTGCATCTGATCTCCGACAGCAAGGTGCTCGGCCGCTACGGCGGCGAGGGCCTGATGGTGAATCCCGGCGAGGAGATCGCCCCGGGCCTCACCGCCAAGGCGATGCATCTGGTGGAGGCGGTGGATACGCCCGAGGGCGGCGCCCTGCTGCTGCGACCGGTGGAGGAATACACGATTCCCGACGAGGCCCACCTGCCGGAACTGGCGGCCATCAAGCAGAACGGCGGCCCCTCTTTGGCCCTCAAGGCCAGCCAGCGGCTCACCTACAAGGACGGCGAGCTGATCAAGAGCGTGGATGGCGTGGAACTGCTGCGCACCCAGCTGATCCTGGAGACGATCGACACCACGCCGCAGATGACCGTCGATGTGGAGTCGGTGCCCGACAAGCGTGCCAAGGCCACCGATCGCCTGCAGCTGGTGATCCTCGAAACCCTGCTGGTGCGCCGCGACACCCTCTCCGACGCCAGCCACGGCTCCACCCACACCGAGCTCTCGGTCCAGGACGGTGACAGCGTCAAGCGGGGCGATGTGGTGGCCACCACACAGATCCTCTGCAAGGAGGATGGGGTGGTCCAGCTGCCCGAGCTGGCCTCCGGGGAGCCGATCCGCCGACTGATCGTCGAGCGCTCCACCGACACCCGTGTGATCGACCTGGGCTCCGCCACGCCCGAAGTGGGCGTGGGTCAGCGCATCGTCGATGGCGATCCGCTGGCCGCCGGCGTCGCCGCCCCCTGCTGCGGCGAGGTGGAGGCGATCGACGGCAACAAGCTGCGCATCCGCCTCGGCCGGCCCTACATGGTGTCGCCCGATTCGGTGCTGCACGTGCGCGACGGCGAGCTGGTGCAGCGGGGTGACGGCCTGGCCCTGCTGGTGTTCGAGCGGCAGAAGACCGGCGACATCGTGCAGGGTCTGCCCCGCATCGAGGAGCTGCTGGAGGCCCGCCGCCCGCGGGAATCGGCGATCCTCTGTCGCAAGGGCGGCACGGTGCAGATCAAGCAGGGCGAGGACGACGACTCGCTCACCGTCACCGTGATCGAAGCGGATGAGGCGGTGAGCGAATACCCGATCCTGCTGGGCCGCAACGTGATGGTCAGCGATGGCGAGCAGGTGAGCGCCGGCGAGCTGCTCACCGATGGGCCGATCAACCCGCACGAGCTGCTGGAGTGCTACTTCGACGACCTGCGCAGCCGCAAACCCACCCTGGAGGCGGCCCAGGAGGCGATCTCCAAGCTGCAATTCACCATGGTGCAGGAGGTGCAGAACGTCTACCGCTCCCAGGGCGTGTCGATCGACGACAAGCACATCGAGGTGATCGTCCGTCAGATGACCAGCAAGGTGCGCATCGAGGACGCCGGCGACACCACCCTGCTGCCCGGTGAGCTGATCGAGCTGCGCCAGGTGGAGCAGGTGAATTCCGCCATGGCGATCACCGGTGGGGCGCCGGCGGAGTTCACGCCGGTGCTGCTGGGCATCACCAAGGCATCCCTCAACACCGACAGCTTCATCTCGGCGGCCTCCTTCCAGGAGACCACCCGGGTGCTCACCGAAGCGGCGATCGAGGGCAAGAGCGACTGGCTGCGCGGTCTCAAGGAGAACGTGATCATCGGTCGCCTGATCCCCGCCGGCACCGGCTTCGGCGGCTTCGAGGAGGAGCTGCGCGCCGAGGCGGGGCCCCATCCCGACATCCTGGAGGAGGAGGCGGCCGGCTTCCGGCGCATGCAGAACCTGCGGCCCGATTACACCGTCGATGAGCTGCCCGCCCCCGCCGTCAGCTCGGCGGCGGTGCTGGACGACCCCTCGGAGGAGGACCTGGAGGCGACCCGCAGCCGCCATGGCCTCGAGGCCACCAGCAGCAGCTTCGCCGCCTTCGCCCGCCCCAACCTGGAGGAGCTGGAGGAGGACCTGATCCCCGACCCCGATGCCCTCGAGGGTCTGCAGGAGGAGGGTCTGCTCAGTGATGACTGATTCCCCCTCCCGCGTCGCCGGTCAGCGCACCGAGCTGGGCACACCGATCCCCCAGCGGCGGCTGCCCCGCTGGGGCTTTCACAACCACAACGAACTGCTGCACGGCCGCCTCGCCATGCTCGGCTTCATCGCCCTGCTGGCGGTGGAATGGAAGCTGGGCCACGGCATCCTGATCTGGCAGTGAGCGCTGCGCCGCTGCTGGGCCTAGGGCGGCCGGCGCTGGAGCAGTGGGCGCTGGCCCAGGGTCAGCCGGCCTTCCGGGGCCGCCAGTTGCACGAGTGGATCTACGAACGGGGGGTGCGGGAGCCCCAGGCGATCACCGTGCTGCCGAAGCTGTGGCGCGAGCGGTTGGAACCCTCCCTGATCGGTCGGCTTCCCGTGCGCCATCGCAGCGACGCCGCCGATGGCACGGTGAAGCTGCTGCTGGGCACCAGCGATGGCCTCAGCCTTGAAACGGTGGGCATCCCCGCCGGCGATCGGCTCACCGTCTGCGTGAGCAGCCAGGTGGGCTGCCCGATGGCCTGCCGCTTCTGCGCCACCGGCAAGGGCGGCCTGCAGCGCTCTCTGGCGGTGCACGAGATCGTGGATCAGGTGCTGAGCGTGCGGGAGGCGATGGGGCGCCGCCCCAGCCATGTGGTGTTCATGGGCATGGGCGAACCGCTGCTGAACATCGACGCCGTGCTGGCGGCGCTCGACTGCCTGTGCGGTGATCTGGGCATGGCCCAGCGCCAGATCACGGTGAGCAGCGTGGGGGTACCGGGGGCGCTGCCCCAGCTGGCGGAGCGGGCGCGGCAACGGCTGGGGCGGGCCCAGTTCACCCTGGCGGTGAGCCTGCACGCCCCGAACCAGCGCCTGCGGGAGGAGCTGATCCCCACGGCCCGCGCCTACCCGATCGAGGTCCTGCTGGAGGACTGCCGCCGCTACGTAGCCGACACCGGCCGGCGGGTGAGTTTTGAGTACGTGCTGCTGGGGGGTGTCAACGACCAACCCCGCCAGGCTGAGGAGCTGGCCCGGCTCCTGCGTGGCTTCCAGAGCCACGTGAATCTGATTGCGTACAACCCGATCGCCGAGGAGGATTTCCATCGCCCCACCCCGGAGGCGGTGGAGGCCTTCCGCCGCCTGCTGGCGGCGCGGCACGTGGCGGTGAGTGTGCGCGCCAGCCGCGGCCTTGACGCCGATGCGGCCTGCGGGCAGCTGCGTCGGCGCCTGCTGTCACAGATTGCTGATCCGCCTGTTTGTTGACAGGCCTGAACGCCATGGCTAAGACTAAGAAGAGGACCTTTGCCGAATCATGACCTCAAACCTTCAAAGAAACAAATTCAATAAAAGTTTCGCCTTGATGGCGCCACTTTTATCCGCTGGCGTGGTTTGTTCAGCAATCGGCCATGCGAGTGCCGCTTCCTTGGTGTTTACCACCCAGGGCTCCCCCGTCGGGGAGCCGAAGCTCGGCCTCCCTGGTAGCGCGCCCGCAGGGCAGACCACACCGGTTCAGCTCAATTCGTCCGGCGCAGCGTTCAGTCCTTCAGGCACTCCACCCGGCCGCAGGTTTGATTTCAGAGGCCTCACCACACCTGGAAGTACAGGTC
Organism: Cyanobium sp.; assembly: GCA_044348065.1. Lineage (GTDB taxonomy): Bacteria > Cyanobacteriota > Cyanobacteriia > PCC-6307 > Cyanobiaceae > Cyanobium. The sequence continues at coordinate 2,405 of JBIKTO010000105.1, read as the reverse complement.
TTTTTGCTGGCGTGAGCGGGATCCAATGGATAGGAAACCCTAGCGGGGGCGTTCTGAGAAGCGACTATTTAGCTCCATTGGCTGGAACATGCTCCGCCGCCAATATCTCCACAGGCGGCACATGTGATTGGTCTGGAATGGAATTAACATTGAGGCCATTCTATCTTACCGGGGACGCAAGTTGCGTCATCTGCGGTGCCAGCAATACAGTCTCACAGGTCAATCTCACCGGTACCGGCAACAGAACGGTTTCTGCTGCAACGTCGCCAGTCGGGATTACAGATACCCTGGAGACAGCTTTTGCTGACATCATATTCGGTACCGGACCCAATGCGCCCCAAGCCAGAGTTCGATACACGGCTACAAATTCCTACCCTTCCGGGGGATCAGCAGGGCCTGATTTTACATCCAATGGCGTGATCACCTTTGAGGAGGTACCCGGCCCACTGCCAATTCTAGGCGGATCCATTGCGTTTGGCTTTTCCAGGAAGCTTCGTCAACGGCTGCGCCTGACCAAGAAGAGCGCCTGAGGCATCTCGGATCTCCAGATCATCACCCGAGTTAGTCTGGCAAAACTGAGAGCCCTGCTCCTGGCACCATCCAAGGGCTATGCTGCATTTTTGTTCGTGCAGCATAGCCTTTTTCACTAAGCTTCAATGCATCAGCATGAAATCTGTAGCCGTCATAACGCCTTACTTGCGGGAATCCATCGAGATCATAAGGCATAATCATCAGAGCGTGCTCTCACAGTCATACCCAACAAGGCATGTACTTGTTGCTGACGGGGAGCCCATGGGTTCTCTTGATTCATGGGATGTTGATCATGTCATCCTTCCGCGCTCCCATCACGATATCGGTTCAACCCCCCGCTTGATCGGGTGTTTCCATGCCATCGGGCTAGGCTACGAAGCAGTGGCTTTCCTGGATGCTGACAACTGGTATCACAGAGATCACATCCTGACTGTAATGCGACTTCAGGAAGAGCATGGCGCTGATGTTGTTTCCAGCGGTCGCATGCTTTGCCGGCTTGACGGAAGCGAAATGGCCATCTGTCAGCAGACAGATCCGCACAGGTTTGTTGATACGAATTGCATGCTCCTTTGTCGTGGTGCTTTTCATCTTCTTCACAACTGGGTGCTGATGCCTTCCTATGGGCATATCATTGGCGATCGGATTTTCTGGCACCACATTCGAACATCTGGAGTCCGCATCATTCATAGCGAAGCGCCTACTGTCTACTATCGTTGCCAGCGGGAAGGAATTTACCGATTTCTCGGCGAGCCCTTGCCTGCAGGTGTCAAACCTGTGCCTGATTATGCATCCGGGTTCCAACAATGGGCAGCCGACGGGAATCCTCCTTTGGCGTGAGGAAACAGTGCCGGGGAAGGGGGCATCGATCGCCGTCGACGCATTAACGCATTCAGGCATAAGCTTCCTACCTGAATAAGTCTTCCTTAAGGATTGGTCGCTTCAGCTGGCTTTTACAAGGAGTCGATTCGCACATCCTCGATGAAATCAGTTTCACGAGGGCTGGGATCATGATTGGTGTCCTGGCTGATGAGCGATGGACAATGCTCACACTTCATCATCGATGATTCTTCACTGATTGAATCCTCATGTCACGCTAGAGGATTCGACGGAAGAGCTGGCCCATCCTCAAAGCTACGCCGTCGTCTATGCTGCCTTGAGCAGAGGCAACATGGTCGGAGCAGGGTCTGTCTAACGGTCTTGATCCTTTTCAAGCTTCAACAGCTGTTCATACACCTCCAAGCAACTGGGGTCAACGTGGTTGATCGCCTGGCTGCGACTAAGGCTTGCCTCGGGCAGGCAGCGATCAACATTCAAGCCGCAGAAGTCTTCAATCCGACTGAGACCTTCATCGGTAAGCATGCTTTCATAGGAAACATAAAGCCACTTGCCATGTTGAGAATGCCTTTGCAGGATATGCTGATAGCACAGATTCCAATAGGCATAGACCTGATTAACACTAATGGCGAGATTTCGAAGATAGTGTGCCGTCCGCATCTCCTTAAACAAGCTTTCTGCAACGACGGCAGGGTGCCTGAATATGCATAAGAATCGCGCATTGACTGCTTCTTGCTCCCCAAGAAGGCTCCTCCATACGTCCAGGGTATAGCAGAATCGGGGATCTTTAAAACAGCTGTTGCCGCGGCTATAAAGAGATGTGATTCGCTCCCTGATCGCTTCGTTGGCCGTGATTGACATGCTTAGGGGTATACGAGCTAGCCACCGCTGAGAGTCGCCGGGTATGTCTTGACAGTAGTTAACAAGTTGGGCCTCTTGATGTGCAGGGACAAATGGGGCTATAACTCCTTCATTAATGGCATTGACTTCTCTATCTTCGAAATAACCATGGGGATTAGCTTCACTCGGTTTCAGCAGAT
>JBIKTO010000327.1:0-3713 GCA_044348065.1 Cyanobium sp. | reverse complement strand
CAACTTTTCAAGATCCTTCACGTAGAAGGCATAGTTCCCGATCCGGATGAACGGCAACTCGGACTCCTGGTTCTGATTCAGCAGTGCGAAGTTCTCGAGGACCGCCTCGCTAAGCACGTGGTCGAAGTGGGGCTGACCGGCCTGTACGAAATAGCCAACCTGCTTCTTGTAAGTATAGGGCGACTTGTCGAAGCTGGCCGGCTCTTTGAGCCACTTAATCTGGCGGCGGAGCTGTTCGCCCTTCTTGATCTTGTCGGCCAGCGCGCGGGGGGTGTCCTTGACCTCGTCGATGTGCAGGGTGTCTCCGCCCGTCATGTAGTAGGCGTCCGCTTCGAGGCGCAGCACGTCGAGCGGAGGCAGCTTCCCGTGCTGATCCTCGGGCTTGACCGGGTCCTTCATCCCAGGGCTCCAGACCGGTCCCTGGGCCCCGAGCACGAACTCGCCCACTGTTTGCGAATTGACGACGACGTTGGCCGCGTGCTCCAGCTCCGACAATGCCTCGCTCGCCTGCTTGACCTCGCTATCCTTCTTGGCCAGGCACCCCTTGACCGTTTCGTTGATGTTGCGGTGCAGATCTGGCGTCGGCTGGATGGGGTTGCCGAGGTAATTGAGGAGGATTTGGAAGGTGGTGGCGATCCGGGTTGCCAGCGACGCCGCGCGGGATTTATTCCAGTCCAATGCAAGGCCTTTTTCGAGTGCGTCTCGAATCTCTTTCACGGTCGTATTCTTGAGGGGATGCTCGAAGGCCTGGGAATCCTTGGAGCTCCGATACTCCTCGTCGCGGAAACGCTCCTCGACCTCGGTCAAGAGTTGCTCATATCCATCGAGGTTTGTCCAGCGGGTAAATGTCTCCGGTAGCACACCTTTCATCTCGGGTTGATAGATGAACTGCTCGTTGAACTCTCCGTGTGTGCGCTCAAGTAGCAGCCAGCGCGCACCGAGGGGGCCGTTCAGCTCCCGCTTGACATATACGTAGCTGCCGAGGAGCGAGCAGAAATATTTATCGGTCTTTCCCGGCGGGCCGGAGTAGTCTGGGCTGAGCTTGCGCTGGAGCAGACTGCGGTCGTCGAACCCAGCGGAGCCTTCCAGTTGGCGGTCATCAATTGGGTCAGACTCGATTGATTGTTTCGGTTGTACAACTCCTACCGTCGCGAAACCCGGGGTCAGGTCTTGCCTTTTACCCCCCACCCCCCTCCGATCCGCCACCCCCTGCCACGCCCGCAGCTGCCCCACCCGCTCGCTCCCATCCCCCCACGCTTGCACCTGCCGCTGTAGCGCCACCTCGGGGCGCTGATCGGCGATTCTCTGCATCTCGTTCCCGCCCCGCTGGGCTAAGCCCGGGCCATTGGTCAACGCGACGCTGTGGTTGTTGGCTACGTTCACATCGGGGCTGTTCGTTACGTCGCTCTCAATTGGCTGTGCAGTCTCGATGGGCATGGAGATCGAGTGGTGAGCCTCGACAAGACGGTGCCCACTTTCCAGGGCCTTTGCCCCCATCACATCCGCCTCACGCTCCAGCCCAACATCGTCATTCACCTGCACCCCATCCTTCATCTGCAGCGTCGGCCTCACCCGCCCCTGCGCCTGCTGCACCACATGCCAAGCCTCATGCGGCAAGTGCCGCTCCTGCCCCGGCGCCAGATGGATATCGCTGCCCTGCGCATAGGCCAGGGCGTTGACCCGCGCCGGCTGCGATGAGTTGAAATGCACCCGCACGTTATCCATTAACAATCCGGATAGCGATTCAATCCCGCTCTTGAGCTGGTCGGGCAGGCCGGTGTTGTTGGCACGGGGCGCCTGCTGGAGCTGGGGCTGAAGCTCTGCGGTGGCGAATTTGCCCTGGACGAGTTCTTCTTCCCCTGGGCCGCCCGCAAGCTGGGCAACCGGGGCGAATCGGCCATCGGCCAGCGCCTGCAGCCGCCGCAACTGCGCCACCCGGGGGCTGGCATCTGCCAGGTGTTGGAGGCGGCTCAGGCTGTCCAGTGCGGTGGGCGCTGCAGAGGCGGCGGCGGTTGCCCCTTGCTGGGCCCGCTGGGGATCGGTGGTGGTGCCCCGCGTGCGGACAGCTCTCTGTTGGCTGGTTTCCTCACGGGACGCGGCAGCGTCCTGATGGGCAGATGCGCCTTCAGCCATGGCCAATGCAAGTGCTGCTCACATTGTGTCTCACCCTTTCGGCCCGTCGCCACTGGAGAGCTCGCGCCGCGCAGGCTCTTGATCAGGATGATGCCATTGACCCGGGTGCAGGTGGCCGGGCCTCAGCCAACCCAGCGTGCGGGGCCAACACGTGAGTCGCGGTTTCGGGCGCTGAACAGCGGCGATCACGTGCCCTGCTCCCTTCTGCCTCCGCAGCCGGTCCTTTCAGCCGCGCCAGCCAGTTGCTGATCAGCGGTGAGCAGGATGGCCCCGTAGCGCAGGGCCAAAGCCAGATCGGTGGCGTCGTACACGCTGATCCGCTGCACCTGGCTGAGCCGGAGCACTGTGGAGCACAGCTCCCTGCTGGCCATGGTGCGCAGCGGCAGCCGCTGCAGTTCGGCGAGCAGGTCTGCGGCTTCCTCGGTACTGAGCACGGCGCGGCTGATCTGGCGGCTCAGCACCGAGGTGATCTCCAGCCAACACAGATCGGGAACCAGCAGCACCCCCTCCCCTCGGCACCCCCGCACCATCACCGCTTCCAACCGTTCCGGCAGCGGGCCATCGGCCAGGTCAACCGCAGCAAAGCGGAGGCATCGAGCACGTGGCGCTCCCCATGGAGCGTTGGCTCAACGCTCACGATCGGCGCGCAGATCCTCCAGCAGCTGGGGCATGGGCCGGTCGCGCATGCGCTCGCGCCAGTTCCGGGCACGCTCCATGGCACCGGGTTGATGCAGCCGCACCACCCGTTCGATCAGCAGCCTGGCCTGCTCCTGCAGGCTTCGCTGATTCCGGGCCGCGCTGGCTTCCCTCACCCGCCGATCATCACCGTCGGCAGCCCCACCGCGATCGTGCCGCCGTGGGCGGTGCTGTCGCCCATGCGGGCGGCGGGCTTGCCGCCGATCAGCACCGTGGCCGAGCCCTTCACCACCGAATCCGGCGGACCCACGCACACGCAACTGTCGCCCAGCACCGCCGCCGGAAGGCCGCCGATCAGCACCGTGGGGCAGCCCGGGCCCACCACCGGGCCGCCCACATGGGGGATCGGCGGAGTGCCAGGCGTCTGCATCGGGCAGGTGTGCAGATCGGTGAGGCGGGCGGCGGGGGGCATCGGCGGATGGGGTCGGTGGTGGAACTCGCTGCCGGAACTGATTCCTCCCCAGGGTGGCACCCCACCGCGCTTTGCGGCGGCCAGCTCCGGCGGCTGTTCCTAGCCTGGGATCTCCCGCCCCGCCGGCGTCGTCGCCATGGCCTCCCCCGCCCATCACCTGCGGCGGCTGCGGCTTCAGGTGCACAGCGCCGATCAGGCCAGCGCCCAGACGTTGCGCAGCCGGTTCGAGGCGGGCCTGAGTCGGCGGCTGGCCCACGTGGTGGCGGCCGTGTGCGATGACCTCGGCCCCCAGGAGGACTTGCTGCGGATCGATCGGCTCGATCTGCCGCTGGGGGCCTTCGCGATCGAGGAGCTGGAGCGGGAGGCGCCGCTCGCCCTGGAGCGGGCCCTGCGCGAGGCCCTGCTCCAGGCCCTGGCCGCCGCCCGCCACAACCCCGCCCCCGGCCAGCGGTTGCTGGCCCCGGCCGAAGCT
>JBIKTO010000104.1:0-7523 GCA_044348065.1 Cyanobium sp. | reverse complement strand
CATTTCCTGCTGGAAATCAGCCTTGAGGTCGGCGCTGATGGTCGCCTGGCCCCTCAGAAAACCACCGCGGCGCGGGCCAACGGCGGCGGCGAGCGGCACCAGTCGCACCAGTGGCTTGCCCGCCCGGGCGATCACCACCTCCTCGCCGGCCAGGGCCTGATCCACATAGCGCGAGAGGTGGGTTTTGGCGTCGTGGAGGTTCACCTGCATGGCGGCGTCAGGACGAGAGGGGCGGGAACGCATGGGGCCTAGCTTAGTCGACTTGATGGCTAAGTCATGTCGATGCCTCGCTTGACCCAGACCAGAAGCACTTCGGAAAGCATCGGGACAGGGCATCGGTTGAGGGTCGCGCGGCTTACGCCGGCCACCTTCGCGCCGGCGTCGTCAGGGCCAGCGGGGAAGGGGAACGCTGAAGCGCTTCGATCAATGACATGCCAGCAATGGCCTGCGCGATCACGCCAGCAACCACCTCGATTGGAGCCACCTGCTGGAGGAACCGGAAGCCCTGGGACGCCTGGAAACCAGAGAGCTGGTGAGCCGATTCGACGTGTTGCTCAGCCATCTGCCCAAGTGGGAGCTGCAATCCGATCGCTGCAGCCGCAGCTGGTTCTGCAGCATCCGCGAGCAACGATGGGCCATCGAGCGGTTGTTTCGGATTTCGGCGAGAAGAACCCTTACAACCCATCCAGTCGCCGCTTCACATCCTGCAGGTCGTGCCAGGTGAGCCATTTCGGGCTGCCCTGCTCCCGCGACGGATTGCGCAGCAGATAGGAAGGGTGGAAGATCGGCAGCAGCCAGCGGCCGCCCAGCACCTCGCCCTGGCCTTCGCGCCAGCGCCCCCGCAGCTGGGTGATGCCCCCCTTCACCCCCAGCACCCCCTCCAGGGCCGTGGCGCCGGTGAGCACGATCACCGCCGGATCCACCGCCGCGATCTGGCGCAACAGCCAGGGGCGACAGGCGGCCATCTCCAGCGCCGTGGGCTTGCGGTTCTCCGGTGGCCGGCACTTCACCACGTTGGCGATGTAAGCGTCGACGTTGCTGTCGATCCCCACCGCCGAGAGCATCTGATCGAGCAGCTGGCCGGCGCGGCCCACGAAGGGCAATCCGCTGGCATCCTCCTGGGCTCCCGGGCCCTCACCGATCACCATCAGCCGCGCCTCGGGGTTGCCCCGGCTCACCACCACCTGCTGGCGGCCTTCCGCCAGGCCGCAGCGGCGGCAGGCGGCGCAGTCGGCGGCCAGACCGGCGAGGGGGTCGCCGGCGGCAGAGGACGGCGCGGCGAACAGGGGACCGAACGAGGAATCGTGCACACCCATGACAAGCGCCCGAACCACTGTGCCCGAAGCGGCACCGCCATAGGGCAGGATGGCCGGACGGAAAAGACGCTGCGCCCGCACCGATGCCGGCCCCCTTGAAGCTGTCCGCCCGGGCAGGAGGGCTGCAGCCTTCGCTCACCCTGGCCATCACCGCCAAGGCCCGACAGCTGCGGGCCGAGGGCCGCGACATCTGCAGCCTCAGCGCCGGCGAACCCGATTTCGACACCCCCGAATTCATCCGCCGCGCCGCCGCCGAGGCCCTCGAAGCGGGGCACACCCGCTACGGCCCGGTTGCCGGCGAATCGGCCCTGCGGGCCGCGATCGCCAGGAAGATGGCGGAGGAGAACGGAGTGCCCACCCGCCCCGACCAGGTGCTGGTCACCAACGGCGGCAAGCAGGCGCTCTACAACCTCTTCCAGGTGCTGCTCGACCCGGGCGATGAGCTGCTGCTGCCCTCCCCCTACTGGCTGAGCTACCCGGAGATGGCCCACCTGGCCGGTGCCCAGGTGACGCTCATCCCCTGCGACGCGGAGGCCGGCTTCCACCTCTGCCCGGAGATCCTGGCGGCGGCGATCACCCCGGCCAGCCGCCTGCTGGTGATCAACAGCCCCGCCAACCCCACCGGCTCGGTGCTGCGCCGCCAGGAGCTTGAAGCGATCGCCGCGGTGGTGCGCCCCCACCCCCGCCTGGCAGTGGTGTGCGATGAGATCTACGAAACCCTGCTCGCCCCCGGCCAGGAGCACCACAGCCTGGCGGCCGTCGCCCCCGACCTGGCCGAGCGGGTGTTCGTGGTCAACGGTTTCGCCAAGGGCTGGGCGATGACCGGCTGGCGCGTGGGCTGGCTGGCGGGGGAGCGCAGCGTGGTGGCCGCCGCCAGCGCCCTGCAGAGCCAGAGCACCAGCAATGTGTGCACCTTCGCCCAGTACGGCGCCCTGGCGGCGATCGAAGGCCCGCGCGATGGGGTGCGGCAGATGGCGGAGGAGTTCAACCGCCGCCGCACCCTGCTCAGCGATGGACTGCAGACGATCCCGGGGGTCAGCCTGCGGCCGCCGGAGGGAGCCTTCTACGCCTTTCCGGACGTGAGCGCCTGGGGGCTGGATTCGTTGACGCTCTGCGATCGACTGCTGGCGGAGGAAGGGCTGGCCCTGGTGCCTGGGATCGCCTTCGGCGACGATCGCTGCATCCGCCTCTCCTGCGCCGCCGCCCCCGACACGCTTCTGGACGGCCTGGAGCGGCTGCGGCGCTTCGGCGCCGGCCTCTGAACGGATCCGGTTCCATGGCTGAGCCGGTGCCCCGCAAGCTGATCGTGCTCGGCGACAGCGGCGTGTACGGCTGGGGGGATCCGGATCAGGGCGGCTGGTGCGAGCGCCTGCGCCGGCATTGGATGGAGCTGCCCGGCGGCCCGGTGCTCTACAGCCTCGGGGTGCGCGGCGATGGCCTCGAGCGGCTGGCGGCCCGGCTGCCGGGAGAGGCGCTGCGCCGCGGCGAGCTGCGCCGCCAGGGGCCCCAGGGCCTGCTGCTGGCGGTCGGCCTCAACGACAGCGCCCGGGTGGGGCGGCCGGATGGTCGCCACCAGCTGGCGCCGGAGGCCTTTCTCTTCGGCCTGCAGCAACTGCTGCAGGAGGCCCGCACGATCGCACCGGTGCACGTGCTGGGCCTCACCCCCGTGCTGGCGGAGGCCATGCCCTTCGCCGGCATGCTCTGGTATTCCCTGGAAACGGTGCGCCAGTACGAGGCCCTGCTGGAGGAGGCCTGCCTGGAGGCCGATGTGCCCTTCCTGCCCCTGCTGACCTCACTCAGCGACGATCCCGCCTGGCCGCGCTGGCTGTGTGCCGATGGCCTGCACCTCAATCCGGAGGGGCACCGCCAGGTGTACGAGCGGCTGCGCGGCTGGCCGGCGCTGCTGGAGTGGGCGGGCCTTCAACAACGGCGGCTGGCGACACCCCTGGCCTGAAACCCAGCGGCGGTTGCGCCCGTACTTCATCGTTTTTTCACCTCCGTGGACCTCCCCAGGAGGGGGGATTTTTCCGTCTGGCGCGCCGGTCAGGGTGAACGTCTCTCGCCCCTGTGCTCCCGTCCGTGTCATGGACCCCTCCGCTCTGCCCGCACCAGACCGGTCCCGGAAGCCGGTCCTGCCCCATCTCCGCAACGCCAGCTGGCTGCGGGAGTACGCCGCCAGCCGTGATCAGCGGCGGCGGCGGCGCTGGCGCGATGCCCTGGTGCGGGCCAACCTCCCCCTGGTGCGGCAGCTGGCGGGCCGCCTGGCACCCCGCACCGGGCTTCCCTTCGACGATCTCGTGCAGGTGGGTGCCCTGGGCCTGCTGCGGGCGATCGAAGCCTTCGACCCGCGCCGCGGGGCGCGTTTCAGCAGCTTCGCCGTTCCCTTCATCCGTGGTGCCATCGCCCATGAGCTGAGGGACCGGGGCTCGCTGGTGCGCATCCCCCGGCCCCTGTGGGACCTGCGCCAGCGGGCCTCATCCCTGCAGGAGCGGCTGCGGGGCCAGAACGGCCAGACGCCCGCCGGGGAGGAGCTGGCGCGGCAGCTGGGCTGTCGACCCGAGCAGCTGGCCGAAGCGCTGGCCCTGGGGCGGTTGCGGGAGCTGCCCAGCCTGGATGCGCCCCTCCCAGGGGCGGAGGGGGAGGGATCTCCCCGCTGCCTGCTCGACCTGCTGACTGCTCCGCCGCCCCTGGAGGCCGGGCCTGATGGAACGCTGGAAACCGCGGAGCTAGCGGGGCAGAGGCAGTGGCTGGCCGACCAGCTGGCCGCCCTGCAGCCCCCGCTGCGCCGCCTGCTGATCGGCCGCCAGCTGGAGGGAGCCAGCTGGGTGGAGCTGGGCCGGGAGCTGAACATCCACCCGCGCATGGCCCAACGGCGCCACGACGCCAGCCTGGCCGAGCTGCAGGAGGCCGCCCGCATCTGGCGCCAGGGACAGAGCGATCGCCAGCAGGGCGGCGATCAGGGTCTGCAGACCATTCACCAGCTCGTTGCTGAGCCAGCGCCAACGCCGCTGCAGGGTGGCGCCGATCAGGCTTTCCAGCAGGGTGGCCAGCAGGGCCACCGCGCTCACCAGCGCCCAGGCACGGCCATCCGCCAACAGACCCAGGGCCCAGCAGCAAGCAGCCATCACGGTGCCGCCGGCCAGGCTGGCGGCGGTTCCCTCCAGGCTGATCGCCCCCTCGGTCCCCCGCGGGACCGGCCGCAGGCTGGTGATCAACACGGTGGTGCGCCCCCAGCGCTTGCCGATCTCACTGCCGAAAGTGTCCGCCAGCTTGGCGGCGAAGCTGGCCGCAAAGCCCACCAGCAGCAGGGGCGTCCACGGGGCGGGCAGCAGGGGTCGCAGCAGCGCCAGGGCGGCGCCGGTGGCGGCTGAGCCCCACACGTTCTCCGGTCCGCGGCGGCCGCCACGGGCCTCGGCGAGCCCTGCGGCCTGCTTGGTGCGGAACCCCAGCTTGGTGACCAGCGAACCGAGCGCCAGATAGGCCACCACCGCCAGCCAACCCCGCCAGCCCAGGCTCCCCCACAGCAGCGTGCCCAGGAGGCCGGCATGGACCCAGCCCGCCCGGGTCAGCAGGGGGGCGCGCTGGGCCAGGCTGATCAGGACCGCGTTGAGGGCCAGGGCCAGGAGCCAGTGGCCGGGGTCCTGGGGGGGCAGGGGCATGGGGGAGCGACCGGGGGCGGCGCCTGTGTTGCACAGGTCTAAGCGCTGGTGGTTCCGCCGCCGCAGGCAGCGGATAATCGCTGCACCCGTGAGCCCGCTGCCGCCATGCTGTTCAAGCGCAAGTTCTTCCTCGACCTGAGCGGCGGCGAGGCGGAGCAGAAGCCCGCGGTGGTGGCGCCGGTGCGGGAGGCCACCCCCGAGCCCGAGGAGGAGCCCAGGACCGCCGCCCCTTCGATCGCCGTCGCGGCAGGCTCAGCGGCCGGCGCCCCCAGCGCCGCCCCTGCGGCTGCTCCGGCCGCTGAAGCAGCCCGGGCCGTCAGCGATGCCGCGCCCGCCGCCAGCAGCCTCACCACCGCCGAGGCGATCGCCGCCGAGCTGGCGGCGGCCCAGGCCGAACGTCCTGCCCCGAGCCTCTCCACCTTCGCGCCGGAGTGCGTCACCGCCGGTGGCGCCGTGCCGATGCGCCGCCGCAAGGCCGGCGCCAACCTGGCCGGGTTCAAGGCGATGGCCCAGGGAATGATGAAGAGCTGAACTCCCGCCAGGAGCAGAGCGCGGCGGTGGCGGCCACCGCCGCGGTGGATGTGCGCAGGATCGGTGACCCCAGGCTCACCGGGATCCAGCCCGCCAGCTCCGCCAGGCGTTCTTCATCCTCGTTCCAGCCGCCCTCCGGGCCAATCGCCAGCGAGATGGGCGTTGGTTCGCCGCCGCCGGCACGGGCCAGCCGCACCGCCTCCAGCAGGCCCTCCATCAGGGGCGGCAGACCTTCCCTGCGGGTGGTGGCCAGCAGCCCCACCGCCGAGGCTGCGCCGCCGCCGGGACCCTGGCCGAGCCATGCCGCCGCCGCCGCCGGCTCCAGCACCAGCGGCTGCCAGAGCCGTTCGCATTGCTCCGTCGCTTCCCGCACCACCGAGCGCCAGCGCTCCAGCGGCGGCGACACACCGGCCACACCGCGCTGACCGATCAGGGGTTGGAGCCGATCGGCCCCCAGTTCGCTCGCCATGCGCCACACCAGCTCCGCCTCCCGCTTCGGCACGGCCATCGCCAGCTCCAGCTGCGGCTGAGGGGCGCCCTGCGTGCACAGGGGCGCTGAGGGTGTCTGCTCCAGCCGCAGCTCTCCCCCCTCCGCCAGCCGCGCGGTCCAGAGGTGGCCCACCCCATCCACCACCGCCAGCCGATCGCCGGGGCGAAAGCGCAGCACCCGCTCCAGGTAATGGCGCTCCGGCGGTGTCAGCACCAGGGCGGGCCCGCCGCCGCCCAGACGCTCGGGGGGGATCAACAGGCGGCGCAGCTCCCGGCTCATCCCGCCGCGAAGACGCTGTCCACCTCCTCCACGGGCCAATCCTCGTTGACCCCACCGATCACCAGCTCGACGATCTCGATCACATCCCGATCCAGCTGGCGCAGGGCATTGATCAGCACATCCAGGGCCAGGGCATCGCTGGTGCCCAGATCGAGCCAGCAGCGGCTCCACTCGCCCTGGTACTCGAAGGCGGCCATGTCGTGCATCAGGGAGGGCAGGGCGCGGTCGGCCTCCTCCCCGTCCCAGGCCAGAAAGCTCAGGTCGGCGCCGGCCTCATGGGCCTGCAGGTTCTCGGCATTGAAGCCACCCAGCTTGGCCAGCACGAACCAGCTGTCGAACACCCCCTCCACGTAGTCGCGCTCCCCCTGGCCCGGGGGGTGGGCGAAGCGCAGCCAGATCCAGCAGTTGAAGGGATCAACCTCGCGGAAACGGACCTCCATGGATGGCGGAACGGCGATGGGCGGAACGGCTCCACCCTGGCACCCGCCATGCTGGGGTGGTCCGCTGGCTCCGATGCTCGAGCTCCAGTCGCTGCGCTATCACCCCGCCACCAGCCCCGAGCCGGTGCTGCGGGACGTGAGCCTGACCGTGGCGGCCGGGGAGCCGGCCCTGGTGGCGGGCCGCAGCGGCAGCGGCAAAACCACGCTTCTGGAGCTGGTGAGCGGCCTGGCGGACCCCGACGGGGGCCGCATCCTCTGGAACGGCGAGGCCCTGCAGGCGCGCCAGCGCCGCTGGCTGTGCGGCCTGGTGTTCCAGTTTCCCGAACGCCACTTCCTCGGCCTGAGCGTGGGTCAGGAACTCAAGCTGGGTCGCCGGCGGCTGCGGGGGGAGGAGGCGGAGGCGGTGCTCCACAAGGTGGGGCTGGAGGCGGTGTCCCTGCAACGGGAGCCGGAACGGCTCAGCGGCGGCCAGCAGCGGCGCCTCGCCCTGGCGGTGCAGCTGTTGCGCGAACCGCGCGTGCTGCTCCTCGATGAACCCACGGCGGGACTGGACTGGCAGGTGCGCCAGGAGATCCTGCAGCTGCTGGCGGAGCTGGGCCGGGAGCGGGCCCTGCTGGTGGTGACCCATGAGCCGGAACTGTTCCATGGCGTGATCCAACGGGGCTGGCGCCTGCAGGCGGGATGCCTGGGACCGCTCCGTACGATGAATTCAGAACCGGAGACCTGATGGCTGATCAGCTGCGGCGGGCCACCGCGGCCGGCGGAGGCATCCGGCTGGTGGCGGTCACCACCACCACCACGAGCCGTT
>JBIKTO010000006.1:0-20944 GCA_044348065.1 Cyanobium sp. | reverse complement strand
AAGCATTTCTTCGCCGATTCATTTCCCACCCTGCTGATCGATTCCACCTCCCCCATCCCGCCGGCGGAGGTGGATCTGGTGGTGGCGAACCAGGGCTACCGCGGCCTCTGGAATGCGGCGGTGCAGCAGGCGCTGGAGCGCCAGCATGACTGGCTGTTCTTCATCGCCTCCGATGTGCGCCTGCTCTGGGCGGAGGGGATCAAGGAGATCATGGGCGCCATCAGCGGCGATCCGCACATCGCCCTCTGGACCCCCTCGCTGGCACCGGAATCCCGCCATTCCTACCCCTCCTGCACCCATCGGCCGGGCTCGATCCTGCGGCTGTGCGGGGCGGCCGAAGGCTTCTGCTTCATGGTGCGCACGGCGGTGGTGCGCAGCCTCCATCCCGTTCCGGAGACCAACCGCTTCGGCTACGGCATCGACATGGCCACGGCCGTGCGGGCCCGGGCTTGGGGGGAGGCGGTGGTGGACGACCGCGTCACCATGTTCCATCCGGCCAGCCTGCCGCACCATCGCATCGATGAGGCGCTGGCCGATCAGCTGGGTAAGGCCTATCTGCAGGCCTGTGATCTCGATCCCCAGATCCTGCGGGCGATCGATCTGCTGGAGTACGGAGCCCGCCATGGCGCGCCGACGCCGGAATTCGGCCCGCGTCGCTCCCTGGCGCTCGGCTGCGAGGGGGCGTTGGTCGATCCCTTTGCCAGCGGTGATGCCTGGGCTGTGGCCAGCGATGGCCGGGCCGGGGGCAAGCGCCTCCGCGTTGCCGACCTGGTGGTGGAGGACATCCCGTTTCGACGACGATCCTGCGACTACGTGTGTGTGCTGGATGGCCTCGCAGATCTGCCCCGGCTGCTGTATGTCCCCCAGCGTCGTCTGCCACTGGTGGCGCTGATGAATGAGATCCATCGGGTGCTCAAGCCGGGCGGCCTCTTCCTGTTCCTCGGGCGGCCCGCCCCTCCGGCGGTGGAGGAAGAGAGCGCCGTGCGGGGCAGCGGCGTGGGTGAGGCCACCTTCCCCGACCTCTTCTGCGAACCGCGGCGGCGGGCGGCCCGCCATGGGTTCAAGGGGCGCTTCCGGCTTGAGCAGCAGCGCCTCCAGGAGGATGGGCGCATGCTCAGCCTGATGCGTCGCTGCCCGTGAGGGGAGGGCCGGCCAGAGCCTCCAGCCGGGGGGCCCGGCAGCTGAGCTGCCAGGCCACATCGCTTCGGGCCGCCAGCAGCTGGGCGGCCAGGCCGACGCAGCCGCGCCAGAGCCGCTCCTGCAGCTCCGGCGGCCGTTGATCCTCGAGGTGGATCAGCAGGCGGGCGCCCCGGGGGGCCTGCCGCAGCCAGGTCCGCACCCCCAGGAGCAGTGCCGCCGGCTCCCGCCCCACCAGCTCCTCGCACGCCCCGTCGCCCCCCAGCCGCTGGCGGGCGCGGCGGCGCAGCACCGCATCGGGGTCGTGCAGGAAATCGCTCACATCCGCCACGAAGCCCTCCGGCCCATAGCGCCGCCAGAGCCGCCGTCCGGCCGCCTGCATCACCGCCAGCCGCTCCGGTTGCCCCCGCAGCTGCGCGAGGGTGTGGGGCAGGGCCGCCACCGCCTCGGCTCGCTCCGGCACGAACAGGGCCGCCTGCTCCCAGAGGGCGGCCTCACCGGGTAGCCGCAGCTGGTCGGAGAGGATCACCGGAATCGCCCCGAAGCCGAGCGCCTCCCACAGCCGGATCGAGTTGGGGCCCGCACCGGCGGGGCAGAGGGCAAAGCAGCTGTCGCGCAGCGCCGCCACGTAGGCATCGGCTTCCGCCGCCAGCTGCTGGTGCCGCCCAGGATCGGGCCCTTGCCCATGCACCTGCTCCCGGTACACCTGCTGCTCGAAATGCCATTCCCGCCGCTCCGTCAGCCGTGCGTCCGGCCGGGGGGGCAGCCGCAGCAACCAGCGCCGCACCGCGCTGCGCGCGGCGCCCGGGGGCTGAAAGCCCTGGAAGCAGTACAGCAGCGGTCGCGCCGCCGGAGCGATCGGATCGGGCGGTGGTGGATGGCTGAGGCAGCGCACCGGCAGCAGCGGGAATGGGTGCAGCCGCACGCCCTCGTGCAGGCAGGTGCCGCGGCGGGTGTGGCTCCAGAACAGATCGGTGACCCCGGCGGCGCGCAGGGCTGGCAGGTGCTCCAGAGCGTCGATGTGCTGGCAGACGGTGGCCACGGGCCCCGGCGGCGTTCCCGCCCGCAGGGGGGGCTCCGGCGGCCGCAGCCCCCGGGCGACGGCGTCGATCCAGCTCGCCCAGGGGAAGGGCAGGTAGGCCGCGCCGGTTGTGCCGGCCTCTGTGCCGCTGACGCCGGTGGCCTGGAGCCGCCACCAGGCGGTGCCCTCGGTGTTGTTGGGCTGCTGCCAGGGCAGCGGCGCGTCGCCAGCCGCGTCCACCCCCATCCGCTCAGATCTGCAGGCTCTCGCGGACCACCTGCAGGATGGTGGCGATCTGGCTGCGGTCGATCCCCTCACTCAGGTGGCAGTGCAGAAACAGGGTGCGGCATTCCTGCTCCAGCCGTGCCAGGCGCTGCCCCGCCGCCTCACCCCGCTCCCGGGCCTGGCTGAGCTCCTCGAAGGTGCGAACCAGCTCCTCCTGCACCTGCTGGAGCTGGAGCTGGATCAGCTCCCGCTCCTCCTCGCTGTCCAGCAGGCGGGCGCGAAGCTCCTCGGCCTCTCGCCGCGCCTCGGCCAGCTCCCCCTGCCCCTGCTCGATCCGCTGGCCCAGGGCGCTGAGCTCCGCCCCGATCTCCCGCTGGTGGCGGGAGCGCTCCGCCTGCCAGTCGGCGAGCAGACGCTCCGCCAGCACCAGTCCCCTGGCGGGCGCTGCCACCGGCCCGAGGCGCGGTTCACGACCCAGCAGGTCGGCGTTGCCCTCCAGGTCGGCGAACAGCTGGGCGAGGTCGGAGCGCTGGGCGAGATAGAAGCCAACCGCTGCCGGCAGGGGCGGCTGGGGTTGCGGTGCGGCTTCGTTGGGCGCCTCGCTTGCCGCCGCCATCGGCGCTTCGCCTGCCGCCGCCCGGTCGCCGTCGCCGCCGCCGTGGGATTCCAGGCGCTCCAGCAGCAGGGTTTCCGCCGCCGGGTCCAGCTGGGTGGGATCGATCAGCAGCGCCCGATCGGGCCAGCGTCGGCGCAACGCCAGCAGGCCCGCGCAGACCCGCCGCCACTCATCCAGAAGGGTGGCGATGTCAGGGGGGGCCGGTTCCGCCAGGGCTGCAGCCAGGGCTGCGTCTGGATCCGTATAGGCGAGGAGCAGCGGGGCGTCGCCGGCGGCTTCTCCGTCGTCGAGGTCGCCAAGGCTGATCTGCCAGCGTTGCCGCAGCCGGCGCAGCAGGGAATCGGGCCATTCCGTCAGGGGGGCGGCCAACAGCCGCAGGGGCGGCTGGCCGGAGGGGGGGAGGGAATCGACCACGCCGGGTTGCCGGTTGTGTTGCTGCCGCCTGACCCGGCACTCACTCAAGGATACCGGCGGCCGTCAGGGTGTTGAGATGCGGCAACCGAATCTCAAGGCTGTGGTGGCTGCATCGCCATCGATGTTGCCGAACAGGATCAGATCAAAGCCCTCTGATGATCACGGACCGGCCCCGTACTCGCTGAACTGAATGCTGCGCCCAGGCCACTGAATGCTTGATCCGGAGAGGGATTGAGCTTGGCCTTGATCATGCTGAGGTCCAGCTTGTCAGAGGCCGGGGTAAGGTTGCTGAGCGTGGGCCGATTCAGCGCTCCAGGGCAGAAGATGGCACCATCATGATCTTGAAGGTGTTGTTGTCGGCGGCCAACTCCTCCCCGCTCAAGCGGGTGATCAGCGGTGTGGGGAGGGTGAACGTCCGCCGGGACATCGGAGGCCTGGGCTTGCGGCGCCCTGCCCTCCCTAGGATCCGAGATGACATCGCAGCACGCTCCTTGGCGCTGTCCCCGGCTCCGCAAGCCGCGCCGCCCTGGCAGGTGTTGATCGGTGCCTTCGACCCTGAGCACATCGAGGCCGAACTCGATGGCGGAGCGCCGCTGCTGCTGGTGCCCAACAACCCCGATCGGGCGGTGGAGCTGGCCCGTCAGTTCCAGGAGCGACCCCAGGGCCGGCTGCACTTCTCCCGCGAGCTGATCGGCGCGGAGGATGGCGAGGCCTGCTGGCACCGCTACAACGACCCCCGCTTCGACGGGGTCAGCCCGCCGGAGGAACTGCTGCCCCGGGTGGCCAACCTGCGGCTGCGGGATCGGGCCCTGCGCCGGGTGATGCGGCTGGACAGCCTCATCCACACCTGGGCCAATCAGGATCCCGCCCTGGCGGAGCTGGTGGGCGCCGGTGGGGGGCGGCTGTGGGTTCAGAGCAAGCTGCCGCTGCCGATCGTGGCGGGCCTCAGTGGCGTATTGGAGCTGATCGGCGAGTTCTGCTGGACTCCCCTTGGCAGTCTGGACGAGGAGAAGGACGCGACGGCCGCTGCCGATCTGAACTCCCTGGCCGACCGGCTGGAGAGCTCCTGTTTTGGCTCGGCCGAGCGCCGTCGGGTGGACGCCCAGGCCGCCGCCATCAGCGTGGTCTGGCGCCAGGATCCACTGCGCCTGGAACGCCAGCGCCGCCAGCGGCTGGAGCGGGAGCTGGCGGCCCGGGCGGAGGAGAAGCAGGCGTTGGAGCAGGAGCGAGACGCGCTGACGGAGGCCCTCGCCACAGCGACCAGCGGCCAAGAGGCCGCGGAACGCCTGGCTCGCGACCGGTTGGCGGAGCTGGAGATTCAGAGCGCCGAGGGCGAGCGGCTCAGGGCCCAGCGCGACGACCTACGGGCCCAGCTGGACTCCCGGCTGGCGGAAGCGGCTGCGCGCCAGGCCGACATGGAGCGACTGGAGCGGGACCTGGCGGCCCGGGCGGAGGCCCTGGCCGCGGCCACCAGCGACCTGCAGGCCCCGCGTCCGCGGCGCGGTGACCTGCGGGTCTGCACCGACCCGTCGGATCCGCACTACGGCAGCCTGCAGGTGCTGCTCTCCGGCCCCGGCGAGCCGGAGCTGTGGGAAGCCGCCGTCGCCTCGCCCCTCAGAGATTCTCCAGGGCGTACTCAAACTCCCGCCCCACCAGCTCCGGTTCCAGGGGACCGGGCTCCAGGCGCCCCCGGATCGTGAGCAGCCGGCAGCCCTCGTAGTCCCACAGCTTGAGGGCGTGGCGCAGCTCCTGGGGTTCGAGCAGGCGCCCGTGCACCACATACCAATCGCTGAAGTGGGGGCTCAGGTCGGCGTGCAGGCGCCGACCCTCCGCCACGTAGGTGAGCACCGCCCGCACCCGCGTCTGCCCCAGGCGGGCGGGGCCGCGCACGTGGCGCACCAGCTCCGGGTATTTCATGCTGCAGCGCCGGCTCCAGTCGTAGTCCGCCCGCAGCTCGGCGCGCTCCTCGGGGCCGCGCAGCACCACCGCCCCCTCCACCAGCCGGTCGAACGGGTCGATCTCCCCCTCCGGACCCTCGAGGCGGACGTGGAAATGGGGCAGGCGCACCCCCAGCAGCGTCAGCAGCTCTCGGTGCAGGGGATGGGACGAGGTCCGGATGGCGGCGCCATAGGCCCGTCGCTCACCGGGGCCCACCCGCCAGCGGAACTCCCCCTCCCGGCCCCGCACGGGCAGCTCGCCGATCACCAGGTCGTCCGCCGCCAGCTCCAGCGCGCAGTCGCCGGGGTCATCGTCAAAGAGCAACTGGGCGCCGGGGTCGACGAGCGCCAGGCTGCGGGCCGCCAGGCTGCCGGCCCCCGCCAGCCGTGGGGCCCGCAGGCGCACCTGCCGATGCCGTTCGGCCTCCAGATCCAGGCTGGCGATCGTGGTGGTGAGGGTCTCCAGTAGGCGCTCGATCGTGGCGTTGCGCCCGAACCAGTCCCAGCAGGCCTGCGACATCCGCTCCCACTGCTCCGGGGACGTCTCCGCCACGAGGCGGGGCACATCCTCCGCCCGCTCGGCCCGCCGGAAGTGCAGCCCCTCCTGGAGCGGCTCGGGATAATCGACCTCCAGGCCCTCGGTGATGATCAGCGGCGTGCCCAGGGCGAGGCATTCGATCTCCCGATAGCACTTCGGGCCGTTGCCCCGGAAGCAGACGCCGAAGCGGCTGCTGCGGATCAGGTTCAGGTACTCGGGCAGGGGGAAGGGGTTGGGCTCCCCGCGGTTGAGGCGGTCAGCGCAGGCGTGGAGATCGATCCGCTCGCCCCAGCCCCGGAAGCGGTTGCGGAAGTACTCCTGCGTCTCGTTCTCCACCGAGCCAGCGAACAGGCTGCCGATGGTCCGTAGCTGCCAGCCCTGGCGGCCCTCCCGGCGCAGGGTCTCCAGCAGAACGGGGGCGTAGCCCCAGTAGGGCAGGGTGTGGTGGCGGGCGCTGGGGAGGTGGTGCTGGTTGGCGAAGAAGGCGTGCCGGTAGGGCACCTCCCCGACCCAGCGCGGCGGGTTCCGCTTGCCGTCCTGGAGGTTGATGATCTGATCCCGCTCGAACAGCAGCACCTCCCCCTCCTGCCCCCACCAGTAGAAACTCCCCTCGTGGAAGCGCAGCCGGACCCGGCCGCGCTGATACCACTCGAGCACGATGTCGTGGAAGGCGCATTTGCGGCTGCGCCAGAACCAGCGATCCTCCGGTCCATGCAGGGGCACCAGCACGGTGGGCAGCGCGGCATCGCTCGGCGTCGCGTCCCGCCGGACCCCGTCGGCCGGTGTTTCGATCCGCCCGAAGCAGACCGCGCCAAGCCGGAGGCGATGGGCCTCCAGCGCCCGCTCGCTGCGCTGCTGGATCTCCTGCTCCGGCATCGCCGCCAGCCGCCGCGGCAGGGTGTCCAGCTCCGCGGGGGGATGCACCAGGGCGATCGCCTCCCAGTCGATTCCCTCCGGCAGGGCCAGCTCGTCGCCCAGAAGCACCGGGATCGTGCCCACGGCCAGGGAATCCCACAGCCGCTCGCTGTTCGGCCCCTCCCCCGCCGGGCAGAGGCTGAAGCGCGAATCGCTGAGCAGGCGGTCATGGCGCTGCCAGGCCTCGCCCTGGCGGGTCGTCTCCTCCGGCCAGTCCGGGCCGATCTCCACATGCCAGCGATGCTGGTGGTGCAGGCCCGCCAGCCGCTGCCGCAACGCCGCCCCCTCGCCGCGGGCCTCCCCCTGGAAGCTGGCCAGGAACGGGCGGTCCTGCACGGGTTGGACCGCCAGCAGCGGCCGCGTCGCCGGATCCTCCCCGGCGAACGGGGCGAGATGCCAGGAGCGCAGCCGCAGCCGCCCCAGCTGCTCCTCCCCCCGGCGTCGGTGGGCGAGCCAGAGGTTGGTGACCCCGGCCGCCTCGAACAGCTCCGCCCGCTCCAGGGCCCGGGGATGCTGGCAGACGCTGTGCACCTCCAGCTGCAGCCCGAACTCCCGCAGCGCCTCCGCCAGCGCCTCGCTGCGACTGCGATGGGCGGCCAGGAGGGTCTGGGGCACCCGGCCGGTCTCGAGAAAGCTGGTCCAGGGCAGCCCCAGATACTGGTGCAGCGTCTGCCCCTGCCGCTGCGGGCCGCGCAACAGCCCGTGGGCCCGCCAGGCCCGCTCCTCGGTGCGTGAGCCGGGCCACCAGTGGAGGCTGTCATCGCCATGGCGGGGGGCCGCCGCGATGCGATCCGGCCGAAGCTCCAGCCGGGGCTGGCCGAACCCCCAGAGGAGCAGGCCGAGGCGATCGTCGCGGGCCACCGGCAACTCCCCCGCCGGACACCACCAGAGCCCGGGCCAGAAGGGGTCCTCGAAGCGGATCTGGTCGCCTGCGCCCGCGTCCGCGGCCAGCCGCACCCGGAAGCGGGGGCCGAAGCGGGCCAGGAGCGACTCCGCCGCCTCCTCGCCGGCCTGCCGCGCTCGCCAGCGCAGGGGAGGAGGGGCCGTCTCCTGGGGCTCGGCGATGCGACGCAGACTCTTGGCGCGCCCCACCGAGGCCGGGCCGAAGAGCACCAGCTCCAGACCCTCCCCCTCCCGCCACCGCGTCTCGCCGGAGCCGTTCAGTCGCAGGCGCAATTCCCGATGGGGGCCGCCCTCCGGCTCGCGCAGGGGCAGGAAGGTGCGGCCGCCGCCGCCCGCCAGCGGCGCCCAGGCCGGCTCCAGCAGCGGCGTGGGGCTGCCGTCGGCGGCGACGGAGACCACTTCCAGCTCCAGGCCGGCGGGGCTGCGGCGCGGCAGCCGCACGCAGGCCGCGCTCAGGGGGGTGGGAGCGCGCAGGTGGATCGTCCGCTCCCCCGCCGCCAGCTCCGCCAGCGGCAGGAAGAGGGTGTCCTCGCTCGGCCAGGTTTCCCCTTCCGGCGGCGGCTGGGTGTGGCCCGTTCCCAGGGCCCCGCGACTCCAGCAGAGTTCGTTGAAGCGCTGCTGGTGCTGGAACGACTCCGCCAGCGACGCTTCGAGGGGCAGCAGGTTCTGCTGGTCCCCTCCCCCACCCTGCCGGTTCACCACCAGCCCGTGGCTGGGAGTGGTGGCGCGGGTCCAGAGGGTGTGCTCCAGGTCGGAGGGTTCCGTCGCCGTCAGGGACGGATGCACATAGGTGACGCTGCCGTAGAGGCGGTCGTCGCTCTTGTCGTAACCGCGCACCGTGGCGGCCTGGTGATGGACGCTGCGCACGTGGTAACTGGGGTTCTTGAGGGTGAAACCGTGGCTCCACATCACCGAGGCGATGCGGTTGTCGCAGCCGGGAAATCCGAGCGGGAAGCCACAGGTGTGCAGCAGAGCGGCGGAGATCGGCGCGTCGCCACGCACCCCCCAGCAGTCCTGCGTCCAGTGGGGGAAGTCGTTGAGGCGCACGGCCCCGCCCTCGGGGTCCGGGTTGTAGCGGGTCAGCGCCAGGAAGGTTGCGGGGCTGTCGAACACGTCCGCCAGCGTCTCCAGACCCTCGGTCAGCTGGATGTCGGCGTTCACCAGCAGGGAGATCGTCTGCGGCTCCCGCTCCACCCGGACCAGCCAGTCGGCATAGGTGAGACGGGTGTCGAGCGGGATCACCCGGCAGGGCACCGGCCCGCTCGGCGGCGTCGGCGCCCCCGCCTCCAGGAAGAGCACCAGCTCGCTCAGCTGGGGATGGTGGCGATGGCTCTCCAGGCAGGTGTCGATCTCCCGCTGCCGCCGGGGGTCGCCGGCGCGGTAGTACTGGCTGTGGAGGACGATCCGCATGGCGGGCCGCATGGCGGC
The DNA here is from genome assembly GCA_044348065.1 of Cyanobium sp. Classification (GTDB taxonomy): domain Bacteria; phylum Cyanobacteriota; class Cyanobacteriia; order PCC-6307; family Cyanobiaceae; genus Cyanobium. Next base: position 11,810 of record JBIKTO010000006.1, on the reverse strand, counting down.
GCGCCCGAGGCCCCGCCCGGCCTGGGGCACGCTAGCCGCCGCCTGTTTCGCCCTTTATCCCTGCCGCGCTTCGAAGCAGGTACGCAGCCTCGCTGCCTGCAGGGCGCGCGCGCCGAGCCACTGCCGCGCCCGGCCATCGAGCGGCTCGATCGCCCGCAGACGCTTCAGCAGGCCCTCACCGTCCGCCCCTTCCCAGCAGGGGGCCAGCTCGTCCCACAGCCCGGGCTGATCCGGCAGCAGCCACGCCGGCGCGGGCAGGGGCGGGCGGGCACCGAGAAACACCGGCAGCGCGCCGGCGGCCAGGGCGCGCCAGAACCGGCCCGGCTCCGCCGTCGGTCCGCCGGGGAGGAGGGCAAAGCGGCAGTGGGCGAACAGCGCCGCCTCCGCGCCGGCGCTCGGGGGGGCATCGTCCGCCGCCAGGATCTCCAGCCGCACATCGCTCGACCCCGCCAGGCCCGTGAGGGCCTCCAGGGTCTCCCGCCCGCCTCGGAAGCCGGCCAGCAGGGGGCGATCGCTCCAGTCCGCGGGGCTGGCGTCAGCGGGCTGCGCCGCCTCCTCCCCGGCCAGGGCGGGCCAGAGATGCAGACGCAGGCCCGCCAGCTCGCCGCCCCCCTCCCGGGGGTCGAAGCCGGGATCGCTGAGCCACACATCGCTGACCCCGAGCCGGCACCAGAGTTCGTCCAGGCTCTGCCAGTGCCGCGCCTGGCAGACCGTGTGAACCCGCAGCGAGCGGCCCGCTTCCGCCAGCACCGCCGCCATCGCCCGGATCCGCGAGCCATAGGCCTCCAGCAACCGCTCCGCCCGCTCGCCCCCGTCCAGGCAGCCGCTCCAGGGCAGGCTGAGGAAGGTCTGGGCCTCCTCGTCTCCCCCCGCCCCGGACACCCAGCGGCGATGCCGGTAACGCGCCGCCGCCTCCACCGCCGCCCCCTGCCAGTGCAGCGGGGAGCCCGGGTGGGCGGGGCGCTCCGGAATCCCATCGGCTTTCCACTCCAGCAGGGGCGGCACGAAGGCCTGGGTGAACCAGTCCGCGGCGTTCTCGCCCCGCAGACCCGCCAGCCGCCGCGGCGTGGGCCAGAACCGATCCACCGCCACCAGTCCCTCGGCATCACTGCGCAGTTCGAAGCGATGCCGCCAGCGACGCAGGGGTGTGCTCTCGGAGGTGGTCGGCTGGTTCTCCACCAGCAGGCGCAGCTCCGCGAAGGCCTCCGCCAGCGCGCTCGCCGCCGCCGGCTCGTCCGCCCCCAGGAGGCGAAGGTGGAGCCAGGCGACCGGCTCGGAGGGCCACGGTCCCGGCAGCAACAGCTGCCCCTGCACCCGGCCGCGGCGGATCGGCCCTTGCCAGCTCCGCTCCCCCGGCCTCTCCGCCCCCCCCGGCTCCCCTTCCGCCAGGCCGAGGCGCAGCTCCAGCCGCAGCTCCGGGGGGAGCGCCCGGGGCAGCCGCAGGGCGAGGCCCAGCAGCCGCCGCGCCCGCAGCAGGCTGATCCGGCTGCCCGCCCCCCGCAGCGTCGCCAGGGGCAGGAACAGCCCCTCCGCCCAGCGGGGTGGGGCGGGGTGGCTGGAATCCGCCGCTGCCGTCGGGGGGGCGACGGCCAGCTCCCAGGCGGGCAGCGGGCTGGCCTCCGGGGCGTGGGCGCTGAGGGCCAGCCAGTCGTGGAATGGGCTCGGCTCCCCCGGGGCGAACGGGGCTTCCCCCAGCGTGCCCAGGGCCTGCAGAGCGCCTTCGCCGCTGCGGGGTTCCACCTGAATCTGAAGCCCGCCGCTGCGCTCCGGCTGCCGGCTCCAGAGGCGCTGCTCCAGCTCCGAGGCCTCCCCCGGCGCCAGAGATGGGTGCACATGGGCGCAGGCGCCGAACAGGCGATCGGGATGGCGGTCGTAGGGGCCGGCGCGGTGGCGCTGGTGGTGCAGTGCCCGCAGGTGGAGGAGCGGATTGCAGAGCTGGAGGCCATGGCACCAGAGGGCATGGGCGAGGCGGTTGTCGGCGCCGGGGCGGCCCAGGGGAAGCTGGGCGGCGACCTCCAGGTCGGCCTCGATGGGCGCGTCGCCGCGGATCGCCCAGCAGTCCTGCCGCCACTGGGGATGGCCCGCCAACCGCGCTTCCCCTGGCGCGCCATCCGGCTCCTGGGGGGTGAGGGCCAGCACCACCTCCGGGGCGTGCAGCAGCCGCTCCAGCCGCTCGAAGCCGCGCTCGAGAAGAATGTCGGCATTGGCGAGCACCACGATCGCTTCGGGTCGCTCCCGGGCCAGCCGCAGCCAATCGCTGAAGCGCAGCCGCCGCGCCAGCGGGCGGAACTCCACCGGCACGTTGCCCCGCGGCGGCGGCGGGGCCCCCGGCTCCAGCCACACCACCGCTTCCGCCAGGGCCGGATGGTGCAGGTTGCCGCTCAGGCAGTGGTCGATCTCTCGCTGGCGCTCGCGGTCGGCGGCGCGGAAATACTGCAGGCAGAGAATCGTGCGCATTGCCCCGCTCCTGGGCCCAGACCTAGCATCCGCCCTATCCAGGGTCGTCTTCGTGATTGAGCTACCGCCCGGTCGCCCCTGCCTGAGCAGCGAGGAAATGAACCGATTGATCCGCCGGCAGGCGATCGGTCAGACGATTATTCGCACACTATTGATTGATGCAATCGCGCAATCCATCCCCCTCGATCCCCAGGAAAGCGAGCAGCTCATCGAAACGTTTCTGCAGAGTCGGCCGGTCAGCGGGGCCGATCCGCGACGGGCTTATCTCGAAGCGGAGGGCATCGATGATGCCGATTTATGCTGGCGTGCCACCACAGAGCGGCGTCTGCAGATCCATCGCCACCGTCATCACGGCGAAGATGTGGAGAGCCTTTACCTCGAGCGCAAACTCGAACTCGACCAGGTGATCTATTCCCTGATCCGTGTCGGTGACGCCGATCTGGCGGCCGAGTTGCATCAGCAGATCCTGGAGGGCGAGGCTGATTTCGGTTCCCTGGCCCGACTCCACTCCCTCGGAGCGGAGCGCTTCCGGCGCGGTCTGGTGGGTCCGGTTCCGCTGGCGGCGGCCCATCCAGAACTGATGCACCGTCTGCGCAGCGGCGAACCCGGGCAGCTGTGGGATCCCTTTTTTGTGGTGGATGTCTGGCTGCTCGTGCGCCTGGAGGAGCACCTGCCGGCCGAGCTGAACGAGGATCTGCGCCAGCGGCTGGAGCAGGAGTTGTTCGAGCGCTGGCTGGAGGCGCGGGTGCAGGCCTTCCTCGCGGGCGAGGAGCTGGTGAGCCCCGATCGGGCCTGACCGGAGATGAACGCCTCCCCTTCGCCGCGGGACACCGAGCCCCACACCCCTGCTGAGCAAGCGGTGCTGCCGGAGTGGATCCAGGGGTTCGCCCCCTTCCGGGAGCTGCCCGGCCCGGCGCTCGCCGCCCTCGCCGCCGTCGCCGGCCTGCGCCGTTTCGCCGTCGGTGAGACGCTGATGCGCGATTCCGCCACCCCCGAAGGGATCCTGCTGGTGTTGCAGGGGCAGGTGCGGGCGATCACCCCGGTTCCCGGGGGGACGCGCACCCGCACCCTCGAGCGCCTCGGCCCAGGCTCCGTGCTCGGCTGGTCCTCCCTGGTGAGTGGTCGCCCCCGGGAGACCCTGCGGGCCATGGAACCGGTCACGGCCATCCTGCTGCCGTCCGCCGCCTTCCTGACCCTGCTGGACCGCCAGCCGGGAGTGGCCCACTGGTTTCATCGCCAGCTGCCCCTGGCCGAGCTGCACCAGCTGCTGGCGGAGCTGGTGCGGGAGCGGCCGGCCTACGCGCCCTTTCTGGAGAACTGGATGGAGCGGGAGCTGGGCCTTGAGCTCTACAGCGGCCGCGGCGATGAAGCGGCCCCGGCGGCGCTCAATCCCGCCCGGCTGTGGGTGATCAGCAGCGGCGGGCCGCTCGGCCGGGAGTGGACCGCCGCAGAGGCCGCGGCCCCCCGCGGCGATGCCGGCAGCCTGCCCTGGTTGCGGCTGGTCGGGTTGCCCCATCCCCCCGCGCCCGATCCCGCCCCCGCCGCCGCCTCGCTGGCCCTGCCCGCGGAGCCCCCGCCGCCGGAGCGGGGCGCCGCGCCGGCTCCGGCGCCGGAGCCGCTGCCGCCCCTGGATCCGGAGCTGGCCGGCCGCGGTCCGCTCAGCCTGCGCCGCGCGAGCGGTCCGCGCCAGGTGCCCCTGGCGATCGCCCAGGCGCTGGCACGGCATTTCCAGGTGCCCCTCCAGCGCGACAACCTGCTCGACGCGATCGATGCCCTGCTGCGTCGCCAGCCCCGTCTGAACCTGCTGAACATGGGGCAGCTGCTCGATTCGCTCGGCCTGCGCCTGGTGCTGACGCGCGTGCCGATCGATCGCCTGCATCGCCTGCCCACGCCCGCGGTGCTCGAGCAACACGGCCAGCTGGTGCTGCTGGAGGGTGTGGATGGGCAGGGGCGGGCCCGGATCCTGGAGCCGGAGCTGGGGCCGCTGAGGATTCCCCCGCAGGACCTGGACTGCCAGGAGGGGCGGCTGGAGGTGCTGATCCCCTCCCGCCGCCTGAACAGTCCGGAGGATCGCTTCGGCTGGGGCTGGTTCCTGCCCTTTCTGCGTCCCCACCGGCGGCAACTGATCGAGGTGCTGGCCGCCTCGTTCGTGGTCAACCTGCTGGCTCTGGTCACCCCCCTGGGCCTGCAGGTGCTGATCGATCAGGTGGCGCGTTACCAGAACATGGGCGCCCTGATCAGCATCTCCGCCCTGTTGCTGCTGGCCGGGATCGCCACGGCGGTGGTGCGCACCCTGCGCACCTATGTGTTTGCCCAGCTCACCAACCGCATCGACCAGGACGGCAAGGCAACGATTCTCGACCACCTGGTGCGGTTGCCGCAGGACTTCTTTGATTCGCGGCCGGTGGGCCAGATCACCTTCTACTTCCAGATGCTCGATCGGCTGCGCGAGTTTCTGGTCGGCCAGAGCCTCACCACGATCGTCGATTTCGGCTTCGCGATCCTCTACTGCTTCATCCTCCTGGCCTTCAGTCCGTTGCTGACGCTGGTCACCCTCAGCACGCTGCCGCTGATGATCATCCTGGCACTGGTGAGCGGCCCGATCTACGAGGGGCAGATCAAGCGCTCCCTCACTGAGGCGATGCGCACCTATTCCTATCTGAACGAAGCGATCACCGGCATTCAGACGATCAAATCCCAGAACGCCGAGCTGAAAACCCGCTGGGAATTCCAACATCGTTATGCTCGCTTCATCGGTGAAGACTTCAAGCTGAAGCTGACGAGTGAATCCGTCAATAACATCGCCAGCTTCATCAATGATCTCAACGCCCTTCTGGTGATTGGTTTCGGCATCTGGCTGGTGATGAAAAACCAGCTCACCCTGGGTGGATTCATCGCCTTTCGCATCATCGCCGGCTCCATCACCCGGCCCCTGGTGCAGGTGGTGCAGACCTGGCAGCAGTTCCGCGTCACCAGCCAGCAGATCCGCATGGTGGGCGATGTGGTCAACCGGGTCACCGAACAGAGCGAGCGGGAAGCCAGCAACATCCCGATGCCGCCGATCCGTGGTGAGGTGCGTCTGGATAAGGTGAGCTTTCGTTTCCGCGAGCAGGGCCCGCTCGTGCTGCACAACATCAGCCTCTCCATCCCGGAAGGCTCCTTCGTGGGCATGGTTGGCGGATCGGGCAGCGGCAAGAGCACGGTGCTGAAACTGCTGCCCCGTTTCTACCGTCCCGAGCAGGGGCGGGTGCTGATCGATGGCCTGGATGTCAGCAAGGTGGAGCTCTATTCCCTGCGTCGCCAGATCGGGGTGGTGCCCCAGGACAGCCTGCTGTTTGATGGCACCATTCGTGACAACCTCCTGCTGGTCAAACCCGATGCCACGGTGGAGGAGATGATCCAGGCCGCCCGCACCGCCTGTGCCCATGATTTCATCATGGAGATGCCCCTCGGCTACAACTCCAGCGTCGGCGAGCGGGGGGCCGGGCTCTCCGGCGGCCAGCGCCAGCGGCTGGCCATCGCCCGGGCGGTGCTGCAGAACCCCCGCCTGCTGGTGTTCGATGAGGCGACCAGCGCCCTCGATGCCCGCACGGAGCGGGAGCTCTGCCGCAATCTGTTCGAAGCCTTCCGCGGCCGCACCGTGTTCTTCATCACCCACCGGCTGGGCACGGTGCGCCATGCCGATCGCATCGTGCTGATGGATCGGGGGGTGGTGATGGAAACCGGAGGCCATGAGGAGTTGATGGCCAAGCGCGGCTGGTACTACGCCCTGTACCAGAGCCAGAACCGAAGCGGCGAGGATCTCAGCTGATGGGCCGTCCGGCTTCGGAGGAGGAGTGGCAGTTCAGTGAGATTGTCCATCTGCGCCGCAGCGGCGTCAGTTCCTCGGCGCTGATCTGGGCGGCGCTGGGGATCACCCTGGCGGGGGCCGCCTGGGCTGTGCTCGCTCCCCTGTCGGAGACCATCGCGGTTTCCGGCAAGCTCGAGCCCACCCGCAGCACCCTGCGGGTGGATGCGCCGGTGCCCGGCCTGGTGGAGGCGGTGCTGGTGCGCGAAGGGCAGCGGGTTCGCGTGGGTCAACCCCTGCTTCGCTTCGATCTGCGCGAACCCCGCAGCATCCTGCAGGCGGCCGAGGCGGTGCGCGAGCGGCTGCGCGACGAGATCGCCGTCAACCGGGCCGCCCTGGGGGAGATCGGCGCGGGGGGGCTGAGCGCCAACCAGCGGCAGCAGCTGCGCAGCCTGCGCAGCGACCTGAGCAGCCGCCGGGAGGTGGCCCGCGAAGACCTGAGCAAGAGTGAGCAGCGGTTGCAGGGGATCCGCGCCTCCCTGGCGACGGCCGAGAACGTGGCGCGCCGCTACCAGGAGCTGCAGAACAGCGGCGCGGTGAGCGATGTGCAGGTGCTCGAATCCCTCAACAAGGCGCAGGATCTGCGCACCCAGCGCGGCATCGAGGAGCGGGAGATCGCCCGCCTCCAGGCGGTGCTGCTCGCCAGCCAGGACACGCCAACGCTGGAGTTGCGGCGCACGATCGAGGCGAACCTCAACCGCATCGCCGAACTCGACCGGGATATCCGCCAGGCCCGTCTGCGGCTTCAGTACGGCGTGCTGCGCGCCCCCGCCCGCGGCCAGGTGTTCGATATCACGGTGGCACCGGGCAGTGTGGTGCAGCAGCTGGCGCAGGACACCAGCAAGCCGATCCTCAAGATCGTCCCCGACGACGCCCTGCAGGCCAAGGTGTACCTGCCCAATGCGGCCATCGGCTTCGTGCGGCTCGGCCAGCGGGCCGACCTCTCCCTCGACACCTTCCCGGCCTCCGATTACGGGCGCATCCCGGCGGTGGTGAGCCGGATCGGTTCCGATGCCCTCACCCCCAGCGAGCTGTCCCAGGCGCTGGGCAAACCCGTGGAGGGTCTCCACTTCCCGGCGGTGCTGCGCCTGAAGAGCCAGGCCCTGGTGCTTCCCAACCGCTCGATCCCGCTGCAGGCCGGCATGTCGCTCACGGCCGACATCCAGCTGCGCGAGCGGCGGGTGATCCACCTGCTCACCGGCTACTTCGAGGATCGTCGCCGCGACCTGGAGCGCCTGCGCTGAGATGCGGCTCCCTCCCCATCCCTGGTGGCGGCACCTGCCGCCGGCCGAGCGCCGGCGGCGGGCCGTCCAGCTGGGGCGCCATCGGTTGCTCAGCGGCCTGGCGCGCCCCCGGCTGCGCATCCTGCTGGCGGTTCTTGTCTACGCGGGCCTGAGCCTGCTTCCCCTGCTGATCGGCCAGCTGCATCTCAGCCTGTTGGCCCTGCTGCCGCTGGTCCTGGTGCCGCCGCTGGGCTATCTCACCTACCTGCTCGCCTGGCACGAGTTCCACCGCTGAGCGCGGCCCGCTGGGCTGGAGTCAGGGGGCCCGCCGCAGGCCCGAGAGGGCGGCGAATTCATCCCGCAGCCAGACGGGCAGCCGATCCTGCCCAGACCCGAGGCGCATCCTCCCCTGGGGATGGAAGGGCATCACCGCCAGCAGGGCCTGGGCCATGGCGGGATGCTCCTGGTCCCCCGCCGCCTCGGTCAGGGCGTGCACGTTGCCCTGATCCTGGGCTGGCGTGGGAAGGGCGCCGAAATCGCTGGCCAGCAGCTCGCGGTAGACCATGCCCATCGGGCTGCGGTAGAGGGCTTCGAGGCTGGCGGGGGAGACATCGAGCCACACCTGGGCGAGCAGCCGGCGCAGGCGTTCGAGTTCGCCGATCACCTCCGGGTCGTCGGGATCGAGGCGGAAGAGGTTGATCAGACCGACCATCCGGTCGGTGAAGTCGCTGTCCTGGAAGCGGCTGAAGGCCTCGTCGCCCCGCAGCTCACCCACCACCGGCAGCGGTTCCGTCCAGGTGGTGGGTGTGGGCGCCGGCGGCGGCAGCTGATCCTGATCCTCAGTCGGCTCGGCGAGCGCGGTGGTGGTGAGGTTGGGGCTGGCGGCGGCCGGCTGGAGCAGGCCGGGGGGGGGAGGGGTGAGCCGGAGCAGTTCGGGGTCGAAGCAGTGGCCGTACTCGGCCTGCAGCCAGGGGGGGAGGCTGGTGAGCGGATTTTCCAGGCGCATGCGCCCGGGGGCGCAGTAGGGCATCACCGCCAGCAGCAGGTTGGGGCGCTCGGGGGTTTCGAAATGCTCCTGGAGCCGCCGCGCCAACCCCTCTTTCCAGCTCGCCTCATCCGGCGCCAGGGGCAGGCCGGGCAGGCTGCCGAGCAGCAGTTCGCGGTAGGCGCGGCCGATCGCGCCGCGGTACAGGATCTCCAGCTGATCGATGGGCGCTTCCAGCCAGAAGCTGGAGAGGCGGTGGCGGGCGTGACGGGCCTCGAGCTGGGCCTGGGGGTCCGTCGGATGTTCGTTGCAGCGGCGGAAGATCTGCTCCAGGCGCGCCACGGTCCAGGCGGCGGCGGGGGGGGCGTTCACCAGCCCGATCGGCGCGGGGGTGGAGCCCTGGTCGCCGCTGAGATCCCCGATCAGGTTGATCGGCGCCGTCGCCGGTGCCGGTTCCCGGGTGAGTCTCCGCAGCAGACGACGAAGCATGGCCAACGCTGTTCCTCTCCCAGGGTAGGCAGGGCGGCGGCGGTGGCCGGAGACAATGGGCCCGGAAGCCCCGGGGGCCTCGCCCCGCTCCCCCTCCGCGGATGCGTCTGCTGCTGATTCATCAGAACTTCCCCGCCCAGTTCCGCCATCTCACGCGGAAGCTGGTGGACCGGGGCCATGAGCTGGTGGCCCTGGGGCGGCGCTCCGAGGGGGAGATGCCCGCGGGCATCTCCTATGGGCTCTATGGGATCGAGGAGCCGGCGGCGGATTTTCCCGGCGTGGATCCCGCCCTGGAGCAGGCCCTGCGGCGGGCCCAGCAGGTTCGGCTGGGCTGCCTGCGGCTGCGGGAGGAGGGATGGCATCCCGATGCGGTGCTGTTTCACAGCAGCTGGGGGGAGGGCCTGTATCTGCGCGATGTCTGGCCGGATCAGCGGCTGGTGGGCTACCCGGAGTTGTACGGCTCGGCCTGGGTGATGGGGCATGGCTTCGATCAGAGCCTCCCCGCTCCGCCGGACGACCTGCGCCTGGTGCGCCACCTGAATCTGCTGGCCCTGGCGGCGATCGCCGACTGTGACGCCCTGGTGTGTCCGACCCGTCATCAGCGCGATTCCTTCCCCGCCCATCTGCGCGGCCGGTTCCAGGTGATCCATGAGGGGATCGACGTGGCGGCCCTCACCCCCTATCGCCAGCGCTGCGTGGTGCTCGGACCGGAGCTCAGCCTGCGCCAGGGGGATCCGGTGATCACCTTCTGCAGCCGCCATCTCGAGCCCCTGCGCGGTCTGCCCACCTTTTTGCGGGCGATCGCCCTGCTGCAGCGCCGCCATCCCACCGCCCGGGCCGTGCTGGTGGGGGAGAACGGTCGGGGCTATGGACCCGCCAGCAGCCATGCCGAGGGCCATCTGGGCGCCCTGCTGGCGGAGCTGGAGGGGCAGCTCGACCGCGACCGTCTGCATCTGCTCGGGCGGGTGGCCCACCACCAGCTGATCGGGCTGTTTCAGGTCAGCGCCGCCCATGTGCACCTCACCTATCCCTACACGCTCTCCTGGAGTCCGCTGGAGGCGATGGCCTGCGGCGCCCCGCTCGTCGGCTCCCGCGGCCTGCCTGTGGAGGAGGTGATCACCGACGGCGAGAACGGCCTGCTGGTGGATTTCAACCGGCCCGAGGAGCTTTGCGAGGCGTTGCTGCGCCTGCTGAACGATCCGCCGCTGCGCGAGCGCCTGGGCCAGGAGGGCCGGCGCACGGTGGAGCGGCGCTACCGCCTGGAAGACTGCGCGGATGCCTACGAAACCCTGCTCTTCAAGGCGGCCAGGCCGCCCGCCAGGCCCTGAAGCGCGCCAACACCCGCTCCACCAGGCCCGCCCAGTCCCCGTGGGACGGCTGGCGCAGGAGGGTGAGAGTCGGGTACCAGGGGCTGTCCTGTCGGTCGCGCAGCCAGCGGGGATCGGCGGCCCACGGGAGCAGCACCCAGCCCGGCCGCGCCATCGCCCCCACCAGGTGGGCGTTGGCCGTGTCCACGGTGATCACCAGATCGAGGCCGGCGATGCAGCGGGCGTTCGCCGCCAGGCTGATGCTGTCGGCCAGGCTGGCTGAGAACCTCCCGCTCCAGCCGTCGGCCCGCTCGCGATCCGGGCCGAACTGCAGACACACCAGCTCGGCGTCGCAGGCCGCGAGGCCCTCCAGCAGCGCCACAAGCGCCGCGGCCGGCAGGCTGCGTCGCCGGTACTCCCGGCGCACGAAGGACATCCCGCCCTTGCGTCCGGCGGCCCAGACCAGGCCGATGCGCGGTGGCCGGCCATCGGGCGGGGCTGGCGTGGGCCAGAGGGGTGAGCGCAGGTAGCCCTGCGGGGCGATCCGGTTGCCGGAGGTGCCGAGGCTGCGGCCGGGCCCGCGGAACACCTCCGCCAGGGGGGCCTGGCCCAGCAGCCAGGGCAGGCTCAGCAGAGAGCCCTGGCAGAGCCCTGCTGCGGGGCGGGGCTCGATGCCCTTGACGCCCACGCTCAGGGTGGGCCCCAGCCACGACAACCCCTCCCGCAGCAGGGTGAGCAGCGGCGGTTCCACCTCCAGGCGCAGCCGATGCCCGTGCTCGATCAGCAGGGGAAGCCAGCGGAGGTATTGAAGCGTGTCCCCCAGACCCTGTTCGCTCCAGACGGTGAGGGGTCCGGCGACCGCGGGGTCTGGTGACCAGCCCTGCCACCAGGGGGCGGCTCGCCAGGTCTCCTGGTGGGCCATGAGCAGGCGCTCCTCGGCCAGCGCGTAGGCCTGCTCGTAGCGCTCCAGGCCCAGCAGCAGCTGGCTGTGGTTCCAGGCGACGGCGTGGCGTTGGGCGCCCGACGCCAGTTCCCGGGCGCGGGCATAGACCCGGTGGGCCGCCTCAAAGCCGTTCAGGTCGCGCAGAACATTGGCGTAGGTGAGGTGGGGCCACTGGGGTTCCGGCAACTGGTGGGTCGCCTCCCGCCAGACCTGCTCAGCGGCCCAGGGCTGATCCGCGATCCAATGCAGGTGCAGGAGTTCGGCCCAGAGGCTGGGCTCCCCACGGCTCGCACGAAGCCGGTGCCGAACCTCATGGAATCTCTGAGGTTCAACCAGCGGTTCCACAGCAGAACGGGCGAGGAGGCAGGGCTCGCTCCAGGCAGAAAGGAACCGGGCGCCACTCAGGTGAAGATGATCTTATTGCCGGAATCGCTTGTGAGGGAAGCTTTTTGGGCGGAGGTGTAGGTAGCGCCGTTGAAGAAGATGCGGTCGCCGGCGTCGTTGAAGCCCTTGATGTTCAGGACGGAGCTGCCGCTGCCGGTGAGGCCGGAGAGCACCT
>JBIKTO010000103.1:0-7544 GCA_044348065.1 Cyanobium sp. | reverse complement strand
GGTGCTGGGGCGGGCGGGGCGACGCCGAGCAGGTTGGGCTGCTCCCAGAGGGTCGCTTGCTCCTCCATTCCCGGCCGACTCCATGGGTCCCGTTCCTCCATGGTCGCAAGCCGGGCAAGGGCCGTGCCTAGGCTGGCCCGATCTTTTGGTGTTGCCGTGGCTCCTGCCCTCGTCGCCGGCGATCGCGCCCCCCTGATCGCCCTCCGGGACGGGGAGGGGATGGAGCGGCGCAGCGACGCCCTCGCTGGCCGGCCGCTGGTGCTTTTCTTCTATCCCAAGGACGACACCCCGGGCTGCACGGCTGAGGCCTGCGCCTTCCGCGACAGCTTCGCCGATCTCACCGCCCTGGGCGCGGAGGTGTGGGGGGTGAGCGGCGACGATGCCGCCAGCCACCAGCGCTTTGCCGCCCGCCACCGGCTGCCCTTCCCCCTGCTGGTGGACAGCGGCAACGCCCTGCGCCGGGCCTTCGGCGTGCCCGCCGTGCTGGGCCTGCTGCCCGGGCGGGTCACCTACGTGATCGATGGGGAGGGGGTGATCCGACACGTGTTCAACAACCTGCTCGATGGCCCCGCCCACCGCCGCGAGGCGATCGAGGCCCTGCGCCGCCTGAGCGCGGCCTGAGGTGGCGCCCCCCTGGCGCCAGCGCGGGGCGATCTGGACCCTGGAGTCCGCCGCCAGGGGCACGGGCGAGGCGCCGCTGCTGGAGTTCATCGGCGGCAGCTATCTGGCCGCCACCCCCCAGCTGAGCTACCGACGCCTGCTGGAGGCCCTGGCGGGGCGGGGCTGGGCGGTCCACGCCTGGAGCTATGTGCCGGGCTTCGACCACCAGCGCCAGGCGGTGGAGGCCTGGCGGGAGTTCCGGCGGCTGCGCCGCGCCGACACCCAGGCGGCGGGGGAGCTGGAGAGCCGCCGGCCGATTCTGCGCCTGGGCCACAGCCTCGGCTGCAAGCTGCACCTGCTGGCGCCCGATGGGGGGCGGGCCTGCCGGGGGCTGGTGGCGCTGAGCTTCAACAACTTCTCGGCGGAGCGCTCGGTGCCGCTGCTGGCGGAGATGGGCCAGCAGCTGGGCTTCCGCAGCGAGTTCAGCCCTTCGCCGGAGGAAACCCTGCGGCAGGTGAGCGACAACTACCACCAGATCCGCAACCTGCTGGTGCGCTTCCGCCGCGACAACCTCGACCAGAGCGGCCGGCTGCTGGCGGCCCTGCAGCGGCGAGCGGAGGATCGCAGCGAGCTGGTGGAACTGCCGGGCGATCACCTCACCCCGGCCAGCGCCGGCCTGCGCCGCAACCTGCTGGGCGACTGGGCGGATGATCCGGCCCGCCAGCGGCAGATCGATGGACTCGCCGAGCGGATCCTGGAATGGATCCCACCAACCGGGGTCAAGGGCATGAGCTGAAGATGCGCCTCCAAAATACCTCTGAGCGTTCAGCGCAGTGCTTGACAGACCGGCAAAACGCTTACATTTTGAAGGGGGTCCCTTTTTCTATTCCCCACGCCGCCCCTAATCCACTACTACATCAAGGCCTGGCAACGCGCGTTTGACTACAAAGGGCGGTCTACTAGAGCGGAGTTCTGGTGGGTCGTACTGGCTTATTTCCTGCTTGGGCTCATTTTTGCACTCATTGCCCCCGGCCTCATCGCTGCTGGCAGTCCAAAAATATGTTCCGGCTTGATCAATCTCTTCTTGGCGATCAACTTCATTGCCATGCTTCCGTTGCAGATTCGTCGCCTGCAGGATGCCGGCAAAGCTTGGCCATGGATCTTTATTGGGTTGGTTCCAGTAATTGGTGGGATATGGATGATCTTTTTGCTGTCCCTGCCGTCCACAGCCCCTCTAGTGGCGTAAGGTATAAACCAATCTTCTCAGGTGTTCACACCTTCTAGCAGCCTCTAGGGGCCTCACACCCGCAGGGAATCGAGCACGGAGCGATCCTCCAGGGTGCTGGTATCACCGCTCACCTCCTGGCCGGCGGCCAGGGCCCGCAGGATGCGACGCATGATCTTGCCGCTGCGCGTTTTGGGCAGGGCATCGCTGAAGCGGATCACATCCGGGCGGGCGATCGGGCCGATCTCGCGGCCCACGTGCTGGCGCAGCTCCGCCTCCAGGGCCCCATCACCAAGGCGGCCCGCCTCGAGGGTGACGAAGGCGACGATCCCCTCCCCCTTGAGCTCATCGGGCCGGCCCACCACCGCCGCCTCCGCCACGGCCGGATGGCTCACCAGGGCGCTCTCGATCTCCATCGTGCCCAGCCGGTGGCCGGACACGTTGATCACGTCGTCGACGCGGCCCATCACCCAGAAGTAGCCGTCGGCATCGCGGCGGGCGCCATCGCCGGCGAAATAGAGCCAGCTGCCGTCCGCCGGGCGGATGTGCTCCCAGTAGCTGCTGCGGAAGCGATCCGGATCGCCGTGCACCGTGCGCATCATCCCGGGCCAGGGGCGGCGCACCGCCAGGTAACCGCCCTCATCGGCCGGCACGCTGTTGCCCTCCAGATCCACCACGTCAGCGGCGATGCCGGGCAGGGGCAGGGTGCAGGAGCCGGGCTTGGTGGGCGTGGCGCCGGGCAGGGGGCTGATCATCACACCGCCGGTTTCGGTCTGCCACCAGGTGTCCACCACCGGGCAGCGGTCATGGCCGATCACATCCCGGTACCACATCCAGGCCTCGGGATTGATCGGCTCGCCCACGGTGCCGAGGATGCGCAGGGAGCTCATGTCGTATTGGTCGGGCACGGCGCGGCCGCTCTTCATGAACGCCCGGATGGCGGTGGGGGCGGTGTAGAAGATCGTGCAGCGGTGCTTCTGGATCACCTCCCAGAAGGCGCCGGGCTTGGAGGGCCGGGGCGCACCCTCGTACATCACGGTGGTGGCGCCGTTGGAGAGGGGGCCGTAGACGATGTAGCTATGGCCGGTGATCCAGCCCACATCGGCCGTGCACCAGTGGATGTCGTCCTCGCGGATGTCGAAGATCCACTGGAAGGTGAGATGGGCCCAGAGGTTGTAGCCGGCGGTGGTGTGCACCACCCCCTTGGGCTTGCCGGTGGAGCCGGAGGTGTAGAGCACGAACAGGCGATCTTCGCTGGCCATCGGCTCGGCCGGGCACTCCTCGCTCTGGCCATCCACCAGCTCATGCCACCAGAGGTCGCGCCCCTCCTGCATCGGCGTGGCTTCGCCGGTGCGCTGCACCACCAGCACCTTGGCCACACTGGGGCAGCCCTGGGCGAGGGCGTCGTCGACGGCGGGCTTGAGGGGCACCGCCTTGTCCTTGCGGAAGCCCCCGTCGGCGGTGATCACGAGCTTGGCGTCGCCATCGATCAGGCGGTCGCGCAGGGCCTCGGCTGAGAAGCCGCCGAACACCACCGAATGGGGAGCGCCGATGCGGGCGCAGGCGAGCATGGCGATCGCCGCCTCGGGCACCATCGGCATGTACAGCGCCACCAGATCGCCCTTGCCGATGCCGAGGGCCTTGAGGGCGTTGGCGGCGCGGCAGACCGCAGCGTGGAGCTGGCGATAGGTAAAGGTGCGCCCGTCGCCCGGTTCCCCCTCCCAGATCAGGGCCGTCTTGTCGGCGCGGGGGCCGGCGAGGTGCCGGTCGAGGCAGTTGTAGGAAAGGTTGGTGCTGCCGCCTTCGAACCAGCGGGCGAAGGGGGCCTGGCTCCAGTCGAGCACCGTGTGGAAGGGCTCGAACCAGTGCAGCTCCTGGCGGGCCTGCTCACCCCAGAAGGCGTCGGGGTCGGCCTCGGCCCGCTGGGCCAGCTCCCGGTAGGCGGCGAGGGAGCCGATGCGGGCCTGGGCGGCGAGCGCAGCCGGGGGCTCGAAGGTGCGCGCTTCCTGCAGCACCGATTCGATCGTGGGCTGGCTCATGGCGTGGCGTGGGAGCAGGCTGGGAGCGTAACCGCCCGCAACGGCCGATGCCCGCCTGGCTGACGATCCTTCTGGTGATGGTGGCGGTGGTGGCGCTGCTCAACCCGGGCCGGGAGGACTGGGCCTGGTTCCTGCGGCTGCGGCGCCCCGCCTGGCTCACGTTTGAGCGCTGGATCCCGCTGATCTGGAGCGCCATCTACGCCTGCTTCTACGCCTCGGCCCTGCTCTGCTGGAACGCCGGCGGTGGCCCCTGGCGGATGGCGGGCTACCTGGTGTTGCTGGTGCTGGTGCAGAGCTACACCTGGCTGATCGGTCGCACGCGGCGGGTGGCCAGCGGCACGGTGGCGGGTTTTGCGGGCTGGGTGTGGGGGGTGGCCCTGGCCCTGGTCACGCTGCCGGTGTCGGCCCTGGCGGCGCTGCTGCTGGTGCCGTTTCTGCTCTGGAGCCCGGTGGGCACGTTCGTGACCTGGCGGATGCAGGGCCTCAACCGCTGAGCGGGGCGCTGCGGCGTGTTGCACTCAGTTCCAGGCGGCCATGCGCGAGCGCCACAGCTGGGGATCGCTGTCGCAGGGGGAGCGGCCGCCTGCAGGGGTGGGCGGCAGGGCCGGGCGGGAGCCGATGCGCACGCAGCGCCGCTCGCCGCTGCGCAGGTCGATGCGCTCCACGGGCACGTCGTCGAGCCAGCGGTAGGCATAAGGACCCTGAAAGGAATAGTGCTCCATCGGTCCCTGGGCTGAACCTTCAGCCTGAAGGGCCG
Source organism: Cyanobium sp. (assembly GCA_044348065.1). Classification (GTDB taxonomy): domain Bacteria; phylum Cyanobacteriota; class Cyanobacteriia; order PCC-6307; family Cyanobiaceae; genus Cyanobium. The sequence goes on along the minus strand of JBIKTO010000103.1, from coordinate 2,923 downwards.
GGGGGACGGAATCCGGCACCGCGCAGCGTTTCTTGAGACACTGCTGCAGGAGGCGGAACGATGCACGACGAACCGATCACCCCCCACGCGGCCCCCGTGTTGGACGGCGACGGCCGCCTCACCTACATCGGTGAGGACGGACGCCGCTACATCGTGGCCGCAGCGCCGCTGCGGCAGGCTGGGGCGATGGCCCGCCCCGCCGCCTGCCTGTTCGACCTCGATGGCCTGCTGCTCGACACCGAGCCGCTGCACAGCCGCGCCTGGCGGGAGGCGGCGGCCCGCTTTGCCCGGCAGCTCAGCGAGGCCGAGCTGCTGGAGCTGCGGGGCCGGCGGCGAGGCGAGAACGGTGAGCAGGTGCGGCGCTGGATCGCCGAGGCTGGGGTGGATCCGCCGAGCGTGGAAGAGCTGCTGGCGGTGCAGCAGCCGATCGCCCGGCGGTTGCTGGGGCAGGCGCCCGCCATGCCCGGGGCCCGGGAGCTGGTGGCCCGATGCGGCGAGCTGGGCATCCCCACCGCCCTGGTGACCAGCAGCAGCCAGGCGTCGCTGGCGGTGAAGTGCGCCGGGCATCCCTGGCTGGCGGCGATGGAGCCGATGGTTCTCGGCGATGACCCGGAGCTGGCGGCCGGTAAGCCCGCACCCGATCCCTTCCTGCTGGCGGCCCGGCGCCTCGGGGTGGCGGCGGAAGCGTGCTGGGCGTTTGAGGATTCGCCCGCCGGGGCCCGCTCCGCCGCCGCCGCCGGTTGCCGCGTGCACGTGCTCGTGCCCTCCGACCTGACGCCGGAGCAGGTGATGGAGCTCTACGACGCGAGCTGGGTGATGCTCACCAGCCTCACGGACGTGCGGTTGCAGGGAGGCAGCGGCGGCTGGGGGCCCGGGCTCAGTGGAGGCGGCTGAGCACGAACTCCGGCAGGGCGCGCAGGGCGGCGCGGGATTCGGAGGGTGGCAGCCACGCGAGGGCTTCATGGGCCTCGCGGGCGAAGCCAGCAGCCAGGGCGCGGGCGCGGGGGATGGCCTCGCAGCCGCGCACCAGCTCCAGGGCCTGCTCCAGATCCCCGTCCTGGGAGAACTCCCGCTCGATCAGGCCGGCGAGGGCGGGCCGCTCCTCCAGGGCATAGAGAGCGGGGGCGGTGAGATACCCGGAGGCCAGGTCGCTGGCGGCGGGCTTGCCCAGCTGCGCGTCGCTGCCGGTGAAATCGAGGATGTCATCCACCACCTGGAAGGCGAGGCCCAGCTGGCGGCCGAAGCGGTAAAGGGAATCGAGCCGCTCGGCTTCCAGGCCGGAGAGCACGCCGGCGGCGCGGGCGCTGTTGGCGATCAGGGAGGCGGTTTTGCAGTAGCTCTTCTCGAGGTAGGCCTCGAAGCTCTGGCCGGTGTCGTAGCGGAAGAGGCCCTGCTTCACCTCGCCATCGGCGAGATCCATGATCACGCGGGAGAGGAGTTTCACCACCTCCAGGTCGTCGAGGTTGGCGAGGTGCCAGCTGGCCTGGGCGAACAGGAAATCCCCGGCCAGTACGGCCACGCGATGGTTGAAGCGGCTGTGAACGGTGGCCACACCGCGGCGGGTGGCGGCGCCATCCACCACGTCGTCGTGAACGAGGGAGGCGGTGTGGATCATCTCCGTGATCTCTGCCAGGCGCCGATGGCGGGCGCTGAGGCCGCCATCGGCGGCGATGGCGCGGGAGAGGAGCAGCACGATGCCGGGGCGCAGGCGCTTGCCACCGGCGGAAAACAGGTGCTCGGCGGCCGCCTGCAGAATCGGATGGCCCGCGCCGATCAGGGCGCGTAGGTCGGCCATCAGGGCATCGAGATCGGCCTCGACCGGCTGAAGCAGCTCTGCGACCGTCGTCACGACACCTCCGGGTTGGCCGCGATCCTAGGGGGGCTGCGGGGGCGGGTGCTGGCGGAGGGCGCTGGGGCAGGGCAGGAGCAGGCCGGAAGCATCCCAGGTGATCGGGCCGCTGTGGGGGTGGATGGGAATGAGGCGCTCGGCGTCGCGATCAAAGCTGGCGGGGGCGCTGGTGGTGAAGAAGCGGTGGCGGGGGAGGGAGGTGGAGGGCGTCTCCAGGCCGTAGTGATGGAGGAGGGAGCCGAGGTGGCGGGCCACGGCGGGGGCCGGATCGATCACCGCCACCTCCGGGCCGACGAGGCGACGGATGGAGTCGATCACGAAGGGGTAGTGGGTGCAGCCGAGCACGATCGTGTCGGCGCCGGCGACGAGCATGGGTTCAAGGAAGCTCCACAGCAGCGCCTCGGTTTCCGGACCCTCCAGCTGACCGGCCTCCACCCGATCGGCCAGGCCGAGGCACACCTGCTCCACCACGCGCACACTGGCGGCGTGCTTGCCCACGGTGGCGCGGTAGAGGCGCCCCTGGAAGGTGGCGGGCGTGGCCATCACACCCACCACACCGCTGTGGGATCGAGCCACGGCGGGCTTGACGGCGGGCTCCAGGCCAAGCAGCAGGGTGCCCGGGAAACACTCGCGCAGATGGTGAAGGGCGACCGCCGAGGCGGTGTTGCAGGCCACCACGATCGCCTTGCAGCCCGCCTCCACCAGGCAGGCGCTGATCGCTTCGCAGTAGTGGCGGATCTCCTGGGGCTGGCGACCGCCGTAGGGCACATGGGCCCGATCGGCGATGTAGACGGTGGATTCGCGCGGCAGCTGGCGCACGATCTCCCGCCACACGCTCAGGCCGCCGAGGCCGGAATCGAAGAGGCCGATCGGCGCGCTGGCGTCCCCACTGCCGGGTCGGAGCAAGGCGGCGGCTGGCGGCGAGCCCGGCGGCTGCGTCATGAGCCGCCCAGGTAGTTGAGGATGCCGGTGGCCACGGCCTGAGCCAGGCGGCGGCGGAACTCCGGATCAGCGAGGCGGGGGTTGTCGATCTCGCCGGTCACGAAGCCCATCTCCGCCAGGGCGGAGGGCATG
>JBIKTO010000102.1:0-7596 GCA_044348065.1 Cyanobium sp. | reverse complement strand
ACCTGTCGGCGGCGGCTGCAACAGCACCGCCAGGAGGTGCGCAGAATGGCGCAGCAATTCCAGCGTCTGCAGCGGCGGCGCGAAGCGCACGAGGCGGAACAGCTGTGGTTGCGGGATCGCCACGAGAGCCTCAGTCCACCGGACTGACCCCCGGCCGGCCCTCGGCCGAGCTGGAGCGCTGGTGCGCCACCCTGCAGCAGGCCAGCCAGCTGGAGAGCGAGCGGGGCTTCGGGGATCTGGTGGGTCGACGCGAGACCTACAGCGCCTTCATCGTTCGCAGCCTGCGGGAGGGGGTGGCGGGGCTTGCCGCGGAGGAGCGGCACTCCCTGGCGGAGCTGGCCGATCGCTTCCACAGCTACGCCGACGCCGCCCCCGATCGCCGGGCGCGGCTGGTGAGCCAGCTGCGCCAACGGGTGCACCAGCTGCGCTGCCGCCACCGGCCGCCGCTGCCGGCCGCCAGCCCCCGTCTGCGCCTGCTGGACCCCGCCCCCGCCTCCGGATCACCTGGAGGGAGTGCCGGCGCGGCGCCCCTCGATCCCGAGGCACCGCTCACCGCCCTGGCCGGGGTGGGTCCGAAGGTCGCCGCCCAGCTGGCGGGGCTGGGTCTGCTGGTGGTGCGCGATCTGCTCCACCACTACCCGCGCGACTACCTCGATTACGCCCGGCTGGTGCGCATCGCCGAGCTGGAACCGGGCAACACCGCCACGATCCTGGCCCGGGTGCGCCGCTGCCACGCCTTCGCCAGCCCCCGCAACCCCAACCTGGCGATCCTCGAGCTGCAGCTGGTGGATGGCACCGGGCGGCTGCGGGTGTCGCGCTTCCTGGCGGGCCGCCGCTTCGCTTCGCCGGGGGCGTTGCGCCAGCAGCAGAATCAGTTCCCCGTTGGGGCCACGGTGGCCGTCAGCGGCCTGGTGCGGGAGACGCCCTACGGTCCGGCTTTTCGCGATCCCCTGATCGAGGTGCTGGATACGGCTTCCTCGCCGGTGCGCTCGGCGGCCATCGGCCGGATCGTGCCGGTCTACGCCCTCGCGGAGGGGCTGAGCCAGGAGCGGCTGGCGGGAGCCATCCGCGGCCTGCTGCCGCGCATTGGCCACTGGGGCGATCCCCTTGATCCCGAGCTGCGGCGGCCGCTGGCCCTGCTCTCCCTGGCGGAGGCGCGCCGCGGCATCCACCTGCCGGAGAGCCAGGAGCACCTGCAGGCCAGTCGCCGCCGGCTGGTGTTCGATGAATTCCTGCTGCTCCAGCTCACCCTCGCCCTGCGGCGCCAGCAGTTGCGCAGCCGCCCCGCGCCCCCCCTGGCGCTGCCGCCCGGAGGGGAGGACCTGGTGGCCCGCCTGCTGGCGATCCTGCCCTTCCCCCTCACCGGAGCCCAGGCGCGGGTGTTGGCGGAGATCCGCGAGGACATGGCCGGCACCCGGCCGATGGCCCGGCTGCTGCAGGGGGATGTGGGCAGCGGCAAGACGGTGGTGGCCCTGGCGGCCCTGCTCGGGGCGGTGCAGGCCGGCTGGCAGGGGGCCCTGATGGCCCCCACGGAGGTGCTGGCGGAGCAGCATCTGCAGCGCCTGGCGGAATGGCTGCCCCGGCTGCATGTGAGCTTCGCCCTGCTCACCGGCTCCACCCCGGCCCGCCAGCGGCGCCAGCTGCTGCAGGATCTGGCCAATGGCCAGCTGCAGATCCTGGTGGGCACCCATGCCCTGCTGGAGGCCCCGGTCCAGTTCGAGCGCCTCGGCCTGGTGGTGGTGGATGAGCAGCACCGCTTCGGGGTGCGCCAGCGCAACCGGCTGCTGGCCAAGGGTCTTCAGCCCCACCTGCTGACGATGACGGCGACGCCGATCCCCCGCACCCTCGCCCTCTCCCTCCACGGCGACCTGGATGTGAGCCAGATCGATGAGCTGCCCCCCGGCCGCACGCCGATCCGCACCACCGCCCTGGCGGGTGCGGATCGGCCCCAGGCCTGGGAGCTGATCCGCGAGCAGGTGCGGCGGGGCCAGCGGGCCTATGTGGTGCTGCCCCTGGTGGAGGAGTCGGAGAAGCTCGACCTGTGCTCGGCGGTGGAGGTGCATCGCTACCTGGCCGAGGAGGTGTTCCCTGAGCTGCGGGTGGGCCTGCTGCATGGCCGGCTGTCGAGCGAGCGCAAGCAGGCGGAGATCGGTGCGTTCGCCCGGGGCGAGTGCCAGGTGCTGGTGTCCACCACCGTGGTGGAGGTGGGGGTGGATGTGCCGGAGGCCAGCGTGATGGTGATCGACCACGCCGAGCGCTTCGGCCTCTCCCAGCTGCACCAGCTGCGCGGCCGGGTGGGGCGGGGGGCGGCCGCCTCCCACTGCCTGCTGATCCATGAGGGCGACAGCGCCACGGCCCGGCAGCGGCTCGATGTGCTGGTGCACAGCAACGATGGTTTCGAGATCGCCGAGATGGACCTGCGCCTGCGGGGTCCGGGCCAGGTGCTGGGCACCCGCCAGTCGGGTCTGCCGGATCTGGCCCTGGCCAGCCTCAGCGACGATGGGGAGGTGCTGGAGCAGGCCCGGGATCTGGCCCGTCGCCTGCTGGAGGAGGATCCGACCCTGGAGGGCCGGCCGCTGTTGCGCGCCGCCCTGGAGGCCCGCCGCCAGCGGTTGCTGGAGGCGGCGCAGTTGAATTGAGCCCCGCCGCCCCAGGCCCCCACCCGCGCTGCCCCCGCCGCCATGCCCCTGCGCCCCTGGAGCCCGATTCCGATCCGCGACAACGGCGAGCCCCTGCAGGAGCTTCCCCCGGCCCTGCTGCGCCTGGAGCCCCATCCCTACGCCAGCCTTGGCGCCCCCTACGGCGCCTGCTCCGGACCGTTCCGGCTGCGCCGGGGCGTGATCGAGCGGTTGCTGCAGGCCCAGGCCAGCCTGCGGCAGGAGCGCGGCGACTGGCGGCTGGCGATCTTCGATGCCTGGCGGCCCCTGGCGGTGCAGCGCTTCATGGTGCGCCATGCGTTTGTGCAGGAATGCCGCCGCCGTGGCCTCCACCCCGATCTCACCGGCGCGGGCCAGCGCGAGGTGGAGGAGCTGGTGGGTCGCTTCTGGGCTCCGCCGAGCGTGGATCCAGCCACGCCACCGCCCCACAGCACCGGCGGGGCGGTGGATCTCACCCTGGCGGACCGGGAGGGTCGCCCCCTGGCGATGGGAGGGGAGATCGACGACCTCGGGCCGATCTCCGAGCCCCACCACCACGCCGCCGCTGCCGCCGAACGACCCGACTCCCAGGAGGCGCAATGGCACGGCCGCCGCCGCCTGCTGGCCCACTGCCTGGAGGCGGCCGGATTCGCCCAGCATCCCAATGAGTGGTGGCACTTCAGCCATGGCGACCAGCTGTGGGCCTGGCGGAGTGGCCAGCCCGAAGCGCGCTACGGCCGCTGCCCGGAGGCGGGCGAAGCGGACGACGGCGGACCGGCTGCGGGCAGCGCCAGCTGACGCTCCACCGCGCTGGCCTGGCCGGGGCTGAGCAGGCCGCGCTCCACGCAGCGCCGCAGGCTGGCGCGCAGCATCTCGGCCTGCAGGGCCCGCAGCCGCTCCTGCACCCGCTCGGGCTGGTCGGCCCAGGGCAGCATCTGCTGGCGGAAGCTGCTCACCAGGTGATCGCTTTGGCAGGTGGCGCGGTCGGGGTCGTACACCTCCTTGCGCGGGGGGGGCGGCACGGGCCGGCTGGGGGCGGCGGTGGCGCGGCCGGCGGTGAGTGCTCCGCCCAGGGCCAGGAGGAGCAGCAGGCTCGCGGAGGGGCGCATCAGCCGCCCAGCAGGGCGAGCACCCGCTCCTCGCCGATGCGCTCCACGTAGTCGCCGAAGCTGCGGCGGGGGCCGCTCTCCTCGTCCCAGGCCCTGAGCAGGGGCTCCAGGGTGCTCTCCAACTGCTCCAGCGGCATCTTCTCCAGGTAGGGCCTGGCCAGGCGGGTGAGCCCCGGCGTGCCCCCAAGCCAGAGCTGGTACTGATCCACGCCGCTGCCCACCAGGCCGATCTCGGCCATGTAGGGGCGGGCGCAGCCGTTCGGGCAGCCGGTCATGCGCACCAGCAGCTGCCGCTCGATGCCCAGCCGGGTGAGCAGGGCCTCCAGCCGTGCCAGCACCGCGGGCAGGATCCGCTCCGATTCGGTGATCGCCAGGCCGCAGGTGGGCAGCGCGGGGCAGGCGATGGCGTGACGCTCCAGGCGGGGCGTTGCCTCCTCGCTCGCGAAGCCCAGGGCGGCGAGGGCCTGGCGGATCGAGCCGCGCTGGACGGTGCCGATGTTGCAGAGCAGGAGGTCCTGATTGGGGGTGACCCGCACCTCCAGCTGGTAGGTGGCCACCAGCCTGCGCAGGCCCGCCTTGCGCTCCCCCTCCAGACGGCCGCAGAGCAGGGGCAGGCCCACGAACCACAGGCCCGTGTCCTGGCGGTGCCAGCCGAGATAATCCTCCAGCCGCGCCTTGGGCTCGGCGCGCAGGGAGCGGATCGGGTGGGGGAAATAGCTCGCCAGCTCGCTGCGGAACCAGTCGATGCCCCGGTCGTGGATCAGATATTTCATGCGGGCGTGGCGCCGCTGCTGGCGGTCGCCGTGGTCGCGCTGGAGGGCTGCGATCGCCTGCACGAGATCGAGCACATGCTCCTGGGCGACGAAGCCGAGGGGATCGGCGGAGCGGGCGAAGGTTTCCTCCTTGTTGTGGGTGCGGCCCATGCCGCCGCCCACATACACATTGCAGCCTTCGGCCTTGCCCTTGCGGTCGCTGAAGAGCACCAGGCCGATGTCCTGGGTGAGCAGGTCAACCGAGTTGTCGCCCGGCACGGTGACGGCGATCTTGAACTTGCGCGGCAGATAGGTGCCGCCGTAGAGGGGCTCGGTGGCATCGCCGCTGAACACCTTGCCCTCATGCTGGCGCTCGCGGGCCTGCTTCACCGCCTTGCTGGGCTTGATGCGATAGGCCAGGTCGCCGTCGACCCAGAGGTCGAGGTAGGAGCCTTCGGCGGCCTGGGGTGCCAGCAGGTCGGCGATGTCGTCCGCCAGTTGGCGGGCGGCGGGATAGCCCCCCTCCTGGAAGGGGGCCGCCGGGGCCATCACGTTGCGATTGATGTCGCCGCAGGCGGAGAGGGTCGAGCCCATCGCCCGCACGATCGTGCCGATCACCTCCCTGAGATCCGCCTTGGCGATGCCATGCATCTGGAACGCCTGGCGGGTGGTGGCCCGCAGGGTGCCGTTGCCCAGCCGGTCGGCCAGCTCATCGAGGGCCAGATAGAGGGAGGCGGGGATGCGGCCCCCGGGGCTGCGCAGGCGCAGCATCATCTGCCAGTCCTTTTCGTGCCCCTTCTGGCGCTTGTCCCGGTCGTCCTGCTGATAACTGCCGTGGAACTTGAGGATCGAGACGGCGTTCTGGCCGAAATGGCTGGCCCCGTTGCCCTCCAGCTCCACCAGCAGCGGCTCGCGCAGGTGGCCGCTCTCGAGCTTGAGGGTCTCGGCCGCCGTGCGCGGCGGCGGGGTCGTCGCGGATGGGGGGGTGGGGGATGGGGTGCTGGGGCTCTTGCTGACCCGCGAGGGTGACATCCGCAGCCGGCGCTCGTACTCGTCTGGAAGCTAGCGAACGGCTGGGGAAGCCGTTCCATAAAGTCGGCGGCAGCATCGCGGGCGCCATGGCCACCTTTCTGCTGGAGATCGGCACGGAGGAACTGCCGGCGGATTTCGCGCGCCAGGCCTTGCCCCAGCTGCGGGCGCTGGTGGAGGCGGATCTGGAGCGGCTGCGGCTGCCGTTCACGGCGGTGCGCAGCAGCGGCACGCCCCGGCGGCTGGCCCTCACGATCGAGGGGCTGGCGGCGCGTCAGCAGGACCTGACCAGCGAGCGCAAGGGACCACCGGCCCAGCAGGCCTTCCGCGACGGCCAGCCCACGGAGGCGGCCCTGGGCTTCGCCCGCCGCTGCGGCGTGGAGGCGGAGCGGCTGGAGGTGCGGGACACGCCAAAGGGGCCGTTTGTGTTCGCCCGCCTCCTGGAGCGGGGCCAGGCCAGCGCCGATCTGCTGCCGGACCTGATCCCCACCTGGCTGTGGAGCCTGCAGGGGCGCCGTTTTATGCGCTGGGGGGCCGGCGAGAGCCGCTTCAGCCGCCCGGTGCGCTGGCTGGTGGCCCTGCTCGACGCCGAGGTGCTGCCGGTGGTGCTGCCCGACTGCGATCCGCCCCTGCGCAGCGACCGTTTCAGCCGTGGCCACCGGCTGCTCAACGAGGCGGTGGAGATCGCCGATGCCGGCGTCTACGCCGCCACCCTCGCCGCCCACGACGTGCAGGTGGAGCGGGGGATCCGGGCCGCCTGGATCCGCGAGCACCTGGAGCTGGCTGCGGCAGAGGCCGGGGGCGCCCTGGACCTGCCGGAGGCGTTGTTTGAGGAGCTGGTGGATCTGGTGGAGTCGCCCCAGCTGATCGAGGGGGCGATCGAGCCACGCTTCCTGGCCCTGCCGCCGGAGGTGCTGAGCACGGTGATGCGGGCGCACCAGCGCTATGTGCCCCTGCGGCGGCCCGAGGCCCCGGCCGACCCCCTGGCCCTGGAGGCCAGCGCCAGCCTGCTGCCCCGCTTTCTGTGCGTCGGCAATGGATCCGCTGAGGCGGCGGCCACGATCCGGCGCGGCAACGAGCGGGTGCTGCGGGCCCGGCTGGCGGATGCCGAATTCTTCCTGCGGGCCGATCGGGCGGTGGCGAGCATCGACCGCCGCGATGCCCTCGATCGGGTGACCTTCGCCGAGGGCCTCGGCAGCCTGCGGGATCGCAGCGAGCGGATCGAATGGCTCACCGAGGTGCTGGTGGAGGCGCTGGCGCCCGAGGCGGCGATCGGCCAGGCGGCGAAGCGGGCGGCCCACCTCTGCAAGCACGATCTGGTGAGCCAGATGGTGGGCGAATTCCCGGAGCTGCAGGGGGTGATGGGGGCCAAATACCTGCTGGCCGAGGGCGAGGAGCGCGCCGTGGCCCTGGCGGTGCTGGAGCACTACCTGCCCCGCGGTGCCGGTGACGTCCTGCCGAGTTCAGCCGCCGGCGCCCTGGTGGCCCTGGCGGAGCGGCTGGAGCTGCTGCTGAGCATCTTCGCCAGCGGGGAGCGGCCCAGCGGCTCCTCCGATCCCTATGCCCTGCGCCGGGCGGGCAACGGGTTGCTGCAGATCCTCTGGGAGCGGGGTTGGCGGCTGGATCTGCTGGCATTGCTGGAGCGGGCCTGCGGCCATTGGGCGGAGCTGCTGCCGGCGCTGAAGATCGACAGCCAGGCGCTCGCCGCGGATCTGCAGGCGTTTCTGCGGGCGCGCATCCTGTCGTTGCTGGAGGAGCAGGGGATCGATCCGGATCTGGCCCAGGCGGTGGCTGGTGAGAGCGTGCCGATGGAACGGGTGCTCGTTCATCCACTGGGGGTGCGGCAGCGGGCTGACTTGCTGGCCGATTGGCGTCAGAACCGCAATGACGCTTTCCAGAGTGTTCAGGAAGTTGTGCAGCGTGCCGCCCGATTGGCTGAGAGTGCCACGCTCAAGGATCCGACGGTGATCGACCCGAATCGGCGCGAGCTGATTGATCCGAGTCTGTTTGAAAAGAATTCCGAGAAAGAGCTCTATTTTTCCTTGCGAGAACTTTACGAAAGGGCACTGG
>JBIKTO010000101.1:0-7604 GCA_044348065.1 Cyanobium sp. | reverse complement strand
CGCCAGCAGGGCGGCGGCGAAGTCGTGGCAGGGGGGCAGCTCGGCCACCTGGGCCCGCAGTTTCTCCAGCGGCACCCGCTCCCGGGCGGCGGCGATCTCCCGATCCTTTTCCCAGACGATCTCCTCAAGGATGTGGCGCGGCTGGCCCTCCTCATGGCGGATGCCGTATTCCAAGTGGGCCACCTTCACCGAAGGGTTGGGCGGGCGACGGCGGATCTCCATGGTCTGGGCGGCGGGGTGGCGAAGGGGCGGATAGTCAGGCGAGGGCGGCGGCGGCCTGGCGGTAGGCCACCTCCACCACCTCGCTGAGGGTGGGGTGGGTGTGCACCTCGGTGGCCAGCTGGCGCACGGTCTGGCGGCGGGCCACGGCGTTGGCCACCTCCTGGATCAGATCGGCGGCATGCAGGCCGTAAATGTGGGCACCGAGCACCTCACCGCTGTCCTTCCGGAAGAGCAGCTTCATCAGCCCGTCGCTTTCCAGCTCCGCCAGGGCCTTGGAATTGGCCTTGAACCAGCTGCGAACGCTGCCCAGATCGAAGCCCTCCTTCGCCGCCAGCTCCTTCGCCTCCACCTCGCTCAGCCCCACCGAGCTGATCTCGGGGTGGGTGAAGGTGGCCGCCGGAATCGAGCGGTAATCGATGCGGCGGGGGTGGCCCAGGATGTTGTCCACCGCGACCGTGCCCTGGGCTGCGGCCGTGTGGGCCAGCATCATCTTGCCGGTCACATCGCCCACGGCCCAGAGGTGGGGCACTACAGGGGCCCCCGGCTCGGCGCTTGCCAGCACCCGCATCGACTCATCCACGGGCAGGAAACCCCGCTGGGTGCTCACCCCCACCGAGGTCAGGTTGAGATCAGCGCTCACCGGCACCCGGCCGGTGGCCACCAGCACCGCATCCACCTCGAGGGTCTCCACCGGCTCGCGGGTGGCCATGTCCACCAGCTCGATCCTCACCGGGCTGCCCGGGGTGACGGTCTTGGCCAGCACGCCGGCTCTGGCGTCGATGTCGCGGCCCTCAATCAGCTTGCGGGCCGCCAGCTTGGCGATGTCGGGATCGAAGGTGGGCATCACCCGATCGAGCGCCTCGATCATCGTGACCTCGCAGCCCAGGGCGGTGTACACATCGGCGAATTCCAGGCCGATGTAGCCGCTGCCGATGATCGCGATCCAGCGGGGCAGCCATTCCAGATTGATCGATTCATCGCTGGTGAACACGGTGCGACCATCGGTTTCGATGCCGGGGGGCACGAAGGGATCGGAGCCGGTGGCCACGATCACCTCCCGGGCGCCGTAGATCCTGTCGACGCCGTGGCGATCGCGAACCCCCACCCGCTGGGGGCCCTCCAGCCGGCCCTTGCCCCGCAGGATCACCACCCCCGCCCGCTCCAGGGTGCGGGTGAGGTTGTCGCGGATCGTGGCCACCAGCTGGGCGGCGTGATCGGCGATCGCCTGACGCTCGAAACGCACCGGCGCCGCGTGGATGCCGAAGCCGCGCAGGTGCTCGGCGTCCGCCAGCTCCCGCACCCGCCCGGCGGCGGCCAGCAGGGCCTTGGAGGGCACACAGCCGCGGTTCACGCAGGTGCCCCCCATGTCGCGCGCTTCCACGATCGCCACCTTCAGGCCGTGCTCCGCCGCGTGCTTGGCGGCGTCGAAGCCGCCATAGCCGGCCCCGATCACGATCACGTCGAAATCGAAGGAGCTGGCGGACCCTGGGGAGACGGTCACGGGCGACGGCGGCGGACGTTGCCGGGCATTCTCCCCCGTCAGGGCCCGTGCCGCTGGCGCCAGCGCTCCAGCAGGAGCGGCGCCGCGGCCACCGCCACATTCAGCGACTCCACGGCGGCGCTGTGGGGGATGGTGACCACCGCGCTGGCCAGGGCCGCCAGCGCGGGGTCGAGGCCGGCCCCCTCATTGCCCAGCAGCAGGGCGATGGGCCGGGTCCAGTCGAGCCGCCAGTAGGGCCGCGCCGACCCCGGCTGGGCCCCGGGCGCCACCGCGGCCACCACCTCGGCGCCGCTCGCCGCCAACCGCCGCAGCCGCTCCGCCAGCGCCGTCGGCGCCAGCCGCCGCAGCGGCAGGGCCAGGGCCGCCCCGGCGGAGGCCCGCAGCACCTTGGGCTGATACGGATCCGCTCCCTCCGCCAGCCACACCTCCTCCACGCCGGCCGCCAGCGCGGTGCGCAACAGGGTGCCGAGGTTGCCGGGGTCCTGAAGACGATCGAGCGCCAGCACGAAGGCCGGCGGCTGCCCGCCCGGCCGGGAGGGCGGCTCCGCCGGGGTGACCAGGGTGTGCAGCACGCCATCGGGATGGCGGGTGGTGGCCGCCGCCGCCAGCACCTCGGCACTGGCGCGCTGGATCCGCGTGCCGGCGGGCAGGGCGGCGAGCAGGGGGGCATGGGCGCCGATCCAGGCGGGGGTGGCGAGCACCAGCTGCGGCCGCAGGCCCAGGCGCGCCGTCTCCTGCAACAGGTGGGTGCCCTCCAGCAGCAGCAGGCCCAGCTCCCGCCGGCCTCGGGCTTCCTGCAACTGGCGCAGCTGCCGCACCAGGGGATTGCGCCGGCTGCTGATCAGGTCGCCACCCGGAGGAGCGGACGGGTCGGAGGGGAGGTTCAGAACACCTGGTGGTGGCGCACCCGCATCTTGTCGTGGAGCACCAGCTCGGGGGCACCCTCCGTGGAATCGAGATCGAGGCCGTGGACCGTGGCCACCTCGCCGCGCAGTCCTTCGGCGGCCAGCTGCTCGACCAGCTTGCGCAAGATGACGTCCTCAACCTTGGTGACGTCGAATCCGTCCGGAGTGAGGCTTTCGAGAAACTTTCCGATCTTGGAGGCGATGAACTCCGAAGAATTGGAAATCTTGAGGACGATCATAAAAATTATGCGGATGGGGAGACTTGAACTCCCACGACATTGCTGCCACTAGTACCTGAAACTAGCGCGTCTACCAATTCCGCCACATCCGCTGGCGTGACTCCGGCGCAGCTGACCGCACCGGCAATTCGATCATAAGCCATGGGGTGCAACCGCCCCCGGTCGCCTGAGACACGACGAGACAGTTCAGGGCGCGGCCGCCTAGACGAAGGGGCCAGCCGTTGTCAAGATGCGGGTCCGATCAGCACGGAATTGAGTTCATGACGTTGAGCGCCGTCGCCACCCAGCCGATCCTCCAGCCGCGGCTTGAGGTGCGCGGTGGCCGACGACTCTCCGGGGAGATCCGGGTCAGCGGCGCCAAGAACTCGGCCCTGGTGCTGATGGCCGCCTGCCTGCTCACCCGCGACACCCTGCGGCTGCGCAACGTGCCGATGCTGACCGACATCACCGCCATGGGCGAGATCCTGGCGGCCCTGGGAGTGCAGGTGGTACGCGGCGGCGACGCGATCGAACTGAACGGCGACCACATCAGCCAGGCCGCACCACCCTATGAGTTGGTGAACAGTCTGCGGGCGAGCTTCTTCTGCATCGGCCCCCTGCTCGCCCGCATGGGCATGGCCCAGGTTCCCCTGCCGGGTGGTTGCCAGATCGGCAGCCGGCCTGTGGTGGAGCATGTCAAAGGGCTGAAGGCCCTCGGCGCCCAGGTGACGATCGAGCACGGGGTGGTCACCGCCGTGGTGCCCGGCAGCGGTCACCGCCTGAGCGGTGGGTACATCCACCTCGACTGCCCGAGCGTCGGCGCCACCGAAACCCTGATGATGGCCGCCGTCCTCGCCGACGGCGAGACGGTGATCGAGAACGCCGCCCAGGAGCCCGAGGTGATCGACCTGGCCGGGCTGCTCACCGCCATGGGCGCCCGCATCCGCGGGGCCGGCACCCCCACCATCACCATCGTCGGGGTCCAGCGTCTGCATGGCGCCGACTACGCGGTGATCCCCGACCGGATCGAGGCGGCCACCTTCCTGCTGGCCGGCGCCATCACCCGCTCCGAGATCGTGGTGGGCCCGGTGGTGAGCGAGCACCTCGGCGCCGTGCTCACCAAGCTGGAGGAGGCCGGCTGCCGCCTCGAGGTGCAGGACCACGGCCTGGTGCGCCTCCTGCCCGGCCGGATCCGCGCCGTCGACCTCACCACCCAGCCCTTCCCCGGCTTCCCCACCGACATCCAGGCGCCGTTCATGAGCCTGCTGGCCACCGCCGAGGGCACCAGCTTCGTGGTGGAAAACATTTTTGAAAACCGCCTCCAGCACGTGGCCGAGCTGCAGCGCATGGGCGCTTCGATCCGCACCAGCGGCAACACCGCCTGCATCGAGGGGGTGGCCCAGCTCAGCGGCGCTCCGGTGCGCGGCACCGATCTGCGGGCTTCGGCGGCCATGGTGCTGGCCGGCCTGGCGGCCGATGGTGTCACCACGGTGCGGGGCCTGGAATTCCTCGACCGGGGCTACGCCAACTTCGAAGGCAAGCTCAACGCGGTCGGCGCCTCGATCGTGCGCGTCACCGATCCGGCCTGATCGGCCGCCGGGGGAAGGCCGCCTAGAGTCGATTGACGGGAGCGTGCCGGAATCGGTAGACGGACTCGACTCAAAATCGAGCGCCTTCGGGCATGTGGGTTCGAGTCCCACCGCTCCCATCCAGCCCGGACTTCGATGACCAGCCCTTCTCCCGTCGCCCCTCCCCCCGCGCCGCAGGCCGCGCTGGCCAACCCCGTGGCAACGCAGCCGGTTTCGCCGGTGATGGACACCTATGCCCGCTTCCCCCTGGAGCTGGTGCGGGGTCGGGGCGTCTGGCTGTGGGACCGGGATGGACGCCGGTACCTCGATGGCGTCGCCGGCATCGCGGTCTGCACCCTGGGCCACAGCGATCCGGTGTTGCGGCGACGCCTCTGCCGCCAGCTCGGCCGTCTGCAGCACGTCTCCAACCTTTACCGGATTCCCGAGCAGGAGCAGCTCGCCGCCGCGATCACATCCCGCTCCTGTGCCGACCGGGTGTTCTTCTGCAACTCCGGCGCCGAGGCCAACGAGGCGGCGATCAAGCTGGCCCGCAAGCACGGCCACCGGCGGCGGGGCATTGAGCGCCCCCTGATCCTCACCGCCCAGGCCAGCTTCCACGGCCGCACCCTGGCGGCGGTCACCGCCACCGGCCAGCCCCGCTACCACGAGGGCTTCGAGCCGCTGGTGGAAGGCTTCCGCTACTTCCCTTACAACGACACCTCCGCCTTCGAAGCCCTGCTTCAAGAGTGCGAGGCCGACGGACCGCGGGTGGCGGCGGTGCTGCTGGAGCCGCTGCAGGGGGAGGGGGGGGTGAACCCGGGCGATCCGGCCTTCTTCCGGCGCGTGCGCCAGCTCTGCGACGCGAACGACATCCTGCTGATCTTTGATGAGGTGCAGATCGGTGTGGGTCGCAGCGGCCGCTGGTGGGGGTATGAGCAGCTCGGGGTGGAGCCCGACGCCTTCACCATGGCCAAGGGGCTGGGGGGCGGCGTGCCGATCGGCGCCCTGGCGGTGAAGACGGCGGTGGATCACTTCCGGCCCGGGGAGCACGCCAGCACCTTCGGCGGCAATCCCCTGGCCTGCCGCGCCGGACTCACGGTGATCGAGGAGATCGAGCGCCGCGGCCTGCTGGCCCACGTCACAGCGATGGGGGAGCTGCTGGAGCGGGAGCTGGCGGCGCTGGTGGAACGCCACCCCAGCGTGCTGGAGGGGTCGCGCGGCTGGGGCCTGCTGCGCGGCCTGGTGCTCGCCGAAACGGCGCCGCCCGCCGCCGAGGTGGTCAAGGCGGCGATGGAGGCCGGCCTGCTGCTGGTGCCGGCGGGGCCGCGGGTGGTGCGCTTCGTGCCGCCGCTGGTGATCCGTCCGCGCCAGATCCGCCGGGCGGTGAAACGCCTGGAGAAGGCCCTCGCCAGCCTGGCCTGACGCCCGCCCGCGCTTGCCGCCCTCCACGCCACCCGCCACGCCGCCGCTTCCCGATCCGGTCGATCTCGACGACCTGCTGGAGCCGTTCGCCCGCCGCGGGGTGGATCTCGGCCTGGCGCGCCTGGAGGCGGCCCTGGTGGAGGGGGGGCACCCGGAGCGATGCTTCCCCGCCGTGCAGGTGGCCGGCACCAACGGCAAGGGCTCGATCTGCAGCTTCCTGCACGCGATCCTGCGCGCCGCCGGCCTGCGCTGCGGCACCTACCGCTCCCCCCACCTGCAGAGCTGGTGTGAACGGCTCCAGCTCGATGACGCCTGGATCACGGCGGAACAGCTGCGCGCCGACCTGGCCCGCTGGCGGCCGATCGCTGAGCGCCACGACCTCACCCCCTTCGAACTGCTCACCGCCGCGGCCTTCGACCGGCTGGCGATCAGCGGGGTGGATCTGGCGGTGCTGGAGGTGGGGCTCGGGGGCCGGCTGGACGCCACCACCGCCCACCCCGACCGCGGGGTCGTGGGCTTCGCCGCGATCGGCCTCGATCACCGCGAGCACCTCGGCCCCACGATCGCCGCCATCGCCGCCGAGAAGGCGGGGGTGTTGAGCCCGGGCTGCCTCGCCTTCAGCGCCCCCCAGCACCCGGAGGCGGCGGCGGTGCTCACGGCCGAGGCGCGGCGGCGGGGGGCGGAGCTGCGCTGGCTGGAGCCCCTGCCCCCCCCAGGCGACGGCGGCCCGCCCCTGGGACTGGCCGGCGATCTGCAGAGGGCCAACGCCGCCGTGGCGGCGGCCATGGCCGGCGCCCTGGCGGAGCGGGGCTGGCCGATCCCTGCCGCGGCGATCCGCACCGGCCTGGCGGCCGCCCGCTGGCCGGGGCGGCTGGAACGGCGCTTCTGCGGCGGCCGGCCGCGGCTGGTGGACGGCGCCCACAACCCTCCGGCGGCCGAGGCCCTGCGACGCGAGATCGACCGCCTGGAGCCGGGGCGGCCCCGGCGCTGGCTGCTCGGAGTGCAGGCCCACAAGCAGGGGGCGGAGATGCTGGCGGCCCTGCTGCGCCCTGGCGATCAGGCCGCGATCGTGCCGATCCCCCACCACGCCAGCTGGAGCGCCGCCGACCTGGCGACGGCCTGCCCGGATCTGGCGGGGCAGCTGGTCGCCGCGGCCAGCCTGGCGGAGGGACTGGTCTGGCTGCTGGCGCCGGGGCGGGAAGCGCCACCGCAGCCGGCGGCCCTGCCGGTGGTGGCCGGATCGCTCTACCTGCTCGGCGCCCTGCTGCCCCAGCTCGATGGCGCACGCTGACGGATCGCCGCTCCCTGGCCACAGTGCAGGGGGGCGCCCTGGGCGACCCTCCGTGTCCTTCCCCTGCCCGAGCGATGACGATCGAGCTCAGCGCCGACGAGCGCAACCGCCTGTTGGCGGCCCCCCTGGCCGCCGCCCTGGCGGTGATGACCGTGGACCTGGGGCTCTTCTCCAGCGCCCAGGAAGCCCTCGCCCTCGGCCGCGAACTGGCCGGCGCCGCCCAACGCTATGCCGACAACCCTCTGATCAGCAGCCTGTTCGACGAGGCGGCCCTGCGGCAGGGGATCCACCCCGAGACACTGGAGGTGAATGCCGAGGATGTGCGCGAAGGCCGGGTGCTCGACCGCGCCTTGGCCGAGGTGGACGACGCCATGGCCCTGGCCCGCGACAAGGCCGATGAGGCCAGCGTGCGGCAGTACGCGGAGCTGATCGTCGACGGCTGCGTGGCTGTGGCCGAGGCCGCCGGCAAGGGGCTGT
>JBIKTO010000005.1:0-21184 GCA_044348065.1 Cyanobium sp. | reverse complement strand
TCCGCGATGGACTCGATCTGGCGATGCGGCACACGCTCGATCACTATCCCCAGCCGATCCAGCCGTATCTGGACATGATCGAGGGGATGCGCATGGACCTGTCCACCCACCGCTACCTCAGCTTCCCGGAGCTGGAGCTCTACTGCTATCGCGTCGCCGGCACGGTGGGTCTGATGACCCAGGAGGTCATGGGTCTCGATCCCGCCTACACCTCCGCCCCCTGGAGCGAGCGGCCCGACACCTCGGAGGCGGCGGTGGCCCTGGGCATCGCCAACCAGCTCACCAACATCCTGCGCGATGTGGGCGAGGACCGGGGCCGGGGCCGTATCTACCTCCCCCTGGATGAGATCGCCGGCTTCGGCTACTCGGAGGCCGAGCTGCTCGAGGGCGTGGTCAATGACAACTGGCGGGCGCTGATGCGCTTCCAGGTGGCGCGCGCCCGTGACTGGTTCGCCCGCTCCGAGGCCGGCGTGCGCTGGCTGGCCCCCGATGCCCGCTGGCCGGTGTGGGCCTCCCTGCGGCTGTACCGGGGCATTCTTGATGTGATTGAGCAGCTCGATTACGACGTCTTCAATCACCGTGCCTTTGTGCCCACCGCAGGAAAGTTCCTGGATCTGCCCCGCTCCTTCGTGATCGCCCAGGCCCGCTGAAGGCTTCAGCGATGCTGGCGGTCAAGCGGGATCCCCATCGCCCAGCACCGGCGCTTCCATCAGAAGCGCGCCATCCTGGGGCACCAGCCATTCCAGCAGGATTGGATTCACCTGGTCCGGGGCCTCGTCATGGGGGCAGTGGCCCAGGCCAGCCAGCACCCGCAGCTCGCGTACGCAGGGATAGGTGGCGGCCCACCGCCGAGCCTCGGCCGGGGCTTCCCACGGATCGAGCCCACCCCAGACCATGCGCACCGGCAGGCGCAGCCCGGCCAGCAGATCCGGGGCCAGATGGTCGCGGAACAGGTTCACGAAGCCGCGAAAGCTCTCCACCGCCCCGGGGTCGGTGGCGGGGCGATGGAGCAGGGTCACGAGCTGATCGTCGACGTTGGCGCCGCTCGGATAGGCGATCCGCAGCACCCGACGGATGAAGCCCGGTCGCGCCAGCACCCTGAATAGGGCCGCCAGCAGCCAGCGTTGCCGCACCAGCTGCTTCACCAGTGGCCGTCCGGCCTGCTCCCAGATCGGCAGCTCGGCGATTCGCTTCTCATCCAGGGTGCGCTGGGCGCAGTCGATCAGCACCACCTGGGCGGCGGAGCGGCCCTCCTGCTCCAGCAGGCGCGCGGCATTGAGGGCCACGAGGCCGCCGATCGAATTGCCCACCAGATGCAGGGGACGCCCCGGGGGCAGCCGCTCGCTCACGAAATCGCGCACCTGCTCCGCCCACAGGTCGAAGCAATACCGCACTGAATCCGCCGTTTCCGGCTCGCCATCCAGGCGGGAGCGGGGTTTGTCGCTGGCGCCGAAACCCAGCAGGTCAAGGGCGAACACCTCAACCTGCTGGGCCAGGACGGGAAGGTTGTGGCGCCAGTGTCCGATGCTGGCCCCGAAGCCGTGGATCAACACCACCGTTTCGGACGCCTCCGAGGAGCCCCGGCGGATCCAGGCAATGCGATGGCCCCGCCAGAGCCAGCATTCAGGCTCCGGCAGGGCCACGGCGGGAGGGCTCACGGGGTGCGGGTCAGACGCCGACCTTCTGGTTGGCCAGCAGGGCTTTCAGTTTGGCCAGTTCGCCGCCCCAGCGGGGATCGGGAGCCTCGCTGTCGACATTATCAGCGTGCACCACCTTGTCGACCGGCCGGCGGCTTGCGGTGGCAGAGGGGTTGCCGCGCCGCTCGCCGGGGCCGGCCGTGGCCTTGGCATCGCGGCGCTCGGAGATCTCGATGCGCAGGCTGTTGCCGCCGAACTCGCGGCCGTTGAGCTGCTCGATCACCGCCTCGGCGGTCTTTTGGTCGTCGACGTTGGCGAAACCGAAGCCGCGGCAGCCCCCGGTTTCACGATCGTTGACGGCCTTGAAGCGCACACCCTCCCCCACGGAGGCGAACAGGGCTTCGAGCTCCTGGGCGTCAAAGGTCCTCGGCAGGTTGCCGACATACAGACGAACACTCATGGGGGCAGAGAGAACAGAAGGAAAACTTTGGCTGGCGGTGCAATCACGCCTTTGCATCCAGAAGTTAATCACGCCGGCCCCCCACTTCGCACGCCAGCCACTGCCGGGCGTGGCCCAGAACCCGCTCCCGTTCCGCGTCCGTGAGGGTGCGGCCGTTCTGCCCGCGGGGAAGGCGGCCAAAGGCCCGCTCCCGGGTCAGGGCGTCCAGCAGGCGGCCCAGGGTCGGGCCGGCCGCCATCCCCAGCTCCTGCTGCAGCTGGCGGCCATCCAGGGGCGGATGGGGATGGAAGAGGGGATCCTCAGGATCTCGCCAGCGCGCCAGGGCCGTCCGGGCCGCGGCGGGCTCCAGGTGGAGCAGCAGGGCCGGCAGATCGGCTTCCAGGTCCCGTTGCAGCGCCAGGCGTTCCTCTTCCGTCAGGGCCTCGAGGCTGCCGTCCGGGCGCTCGGCCAGCTCCGCTCGCCAGCGCCGCAGCAGGCGGCAGCGCTGCTGCAGGCGCCGGCTGGCCAGGAGGCGCCCAAGCCCATCGCCCGCCAGCACCGCCGCCAGGCGGGCCAGGGGCAGGGCGCTGGCCTGCTCCTCGGCCGACAGCCCCCGCTCCCGGGCCCGCTCCGGGGTGAGGGCGGCCAGCAGCGGTGTCGCCACCGCCGCCTCCACCCCGCCCCAGGGCCGCAGCAGCCCGGCCGCGAGGCTGGCGGCCAGCCAGGCCGCCCCGGCCGGCGCCGCCGCCACCCGCTCCAGCTCCGCCAGCACGCGCTCCCCCGCCACCTCCGCCAGCCGCTGGTGGTGCTGCTGGATCCACATCCAGGTGGGGGGATCGATCGCGAAATCGAGTTCGGCCGCCAGCCGCACCCCCCGCAGCAGCCGCAGGGGATCCTCCAGCAGGTTGGCCTCGCGGATGGCCACCAGTCGGCGGGCCGTCAGGTCCGCCAGGCCGCCATGGGGATCCACCAGCCCGGCGGGCGGGCTGCCGGAGCTCGGCAGCGGCAGGGCCATGGCGTTGATGGTGAAGTCCCGTCGGCTCAGGTCGGCCGCCAGGTCGTCGCCGACCCGGCGAGCCAGATCGATCGTCCAGCCCTGAAGCACCAAGCGGGCGATCGAGCGCTCCGGATCCAGCGCCACGAAGCTGCCCCCCAGCCGTCGGGCCAGGGAGCGGCTGAGCGCCAGGGCGTCCTCCGGCACCACCAGATCCAGGTCGGGGCGCGTCGCCAGTCGTCCCAGCAGCGCGTCGCGCACCGCTCCTCCCACCAGCGCCGTGCCGGGGGGCAGGGCGGCGGGGGGCAGTGGCCAGCGCTCCGGCGCCAGGGTCCGCCAGAGGTGGGCGACAGGGGCTGGACCACCGGCCAGAATGGGGGGCGGTCCAGGGTCCTGCGGCATGTGCATCTGCGTGGACTGCCACTGGGTCGACCGCTGCCAGGCCTATCACACGGTCGAGCGGCAGCACGGTGTGCCCCATCTGGCCGAATCCCCCGATGTCCGTCCCCGTCAGCCCGTGATCCACGTGCAGGTGCGCCCCTTGCCTGCCGGCCAGGTGGGGGCCGAGTGGGATGTGCGGGCCTGCAGCGATTTCCGCTCCGACCCCGGCCGCTGGCGACGGTTGCGCCCTGGTCAGCCGCTGCCGCCATGAGCGATGCGTCCGTTGTCGGCCCTCCGCCCGGCTGGCTGCTGGCCCTGCACAGCTCCAGCGAGGTGCTTGGGGTGGGGCTGCAGCGGCTTGGCGCGCCGGAGCCGGAGCGGTTGGCGGCGTTTCCCCTCGGCCGGGATCTCTCCCAGCGCCTGTT
This sequence comes from Cyanobium sp., assembly GCA_044348065.1. GTDB lineage: Bacteria > Cyanobacteriota > Cyanobacteriia > PCC-6307 > Cyanobiaceae > Cyanobium. The sequence goes on along the minus strand of JBIKTO010000005.1, from coordinate 17,308 downwards.
CGCGTGCGTCGAGACGGTGCTGCCCGCCGCCGACTGGCCGGATCTGGCCCGCCTGGCGGTGGCCACGGGCCCCGGCGGCTTCACCGGCACGCGCCTGACCGTGGGCCTGGCCCGCACCCTGGCCCAGCAGCTGGCGCTGCCCCTCGATGGCGTGAGCAGCTTCCGGCTCGTGGCCCGCCGTCTCTGGCAGCGGGGCGAGGGTCCGGCGGCCGGACCCTGCTGGCTTGTGCAGGAGCTGCCCCGGCGCGGCCTGGTGGCCGGTCTCTATGGGCTGGATCCGGCGGTGCCGGGCGGCATCGTCGAGCGGCGAGCGCCCCGGCTGTACACCGACGCCGCGGCCCTGGCCGACCATCCCCAGATCGCCGCCGCGGCGCTGCTGCCCGAGGACGTGGGCCAGCTGCTGGCGGTGGCCCAGGCGAGCGCGGCCCTGGCGCCCCAGGCTCCCTGGCAGCCGGTGCTCCCTCTCTACCCCACCAGCCCGGTGGGGGAGGCGGAATGAGAACGAAGGCCCCCCGCCGTTCCCGCAGGCTCACCCGCCGCCCGGTCAGCCGCCCGCCGGCCCGCCCCCTCCCTCGCCGCCGTCCGTCGCCCTGGCCGCGGCGCTTGCTGGTGCTCGTTCTGGCCGGAGCTCTTCTGTGGCTGTCGCGGGGGTTGTGGTGGCCCGATCCGCCGCCGCCCCAGGTGATCCTGGTGCTTGGGGGCGACAGGGACCGCGAGGTCCGGGCGGCCGAGCTGGCCCGCTCCCGCGGCCTGCCGGTGGTGGTGAGCAGCGGCACCAATCCCGAATACGCCCACTGGCTGTTCGAACAGCGGGCCGGTCTGCCCTCCCGCCAGGTGCACCTCGATTACCGGGCCCATGACACCCTCTCGAATTTCACCTCGTTGGTGGACGATCTGCGCCGCGCCCGCATCCGCCATGCCCTGCTGGTGACCAGCAGCGACCACATGCCCCGCGCCCTGCTGGTGGGCAGGATCGTGGCGGGCAGCCGCGGCATTCACCTCACCCCGGTGGCGGTGCCCTGTGGCTCGCTGTGCGAGCCCGAGGGCCGTCGCCTGGTCTGGGGTGACGGGGCCAGGGCCGCCCTGTGGGTGCTCAGCGGCCGCGATGTCAGGAGCTGGGTGGAAGGGCGGCTCGGTTCCTGGCTGCCGCCAGTCGGGAGGGGCGGATGAGTCCCTGATCGAGCAGGGCGTTGATCTGATCCTGGGCCTGGCGGGTGACCCGCTCGAGCTCCTGGCGGCTGCGGGAGGTGGGTGGTGGGATCGGTGTGCCGATGCGCACGTGCACCGGCACCAGCCGCACGCCCGCTCCATGGGGGCCCAGGGCCCGGTGGCTGTTGACAATCGCCACCGGCAGCAGCGGCACGCCGGCGCGGGCCGCCAGCAGGGCCGCCCCCAGCTGGGGGGCATTGACGCGGCCGTCGTCCTGGCGGGTGCCGTCCAGGAAGACACCGGTGGCCCAGCCACGGGCCAGCCGCTCGCCGGCCGTGCGGATCGCCTCCCGGTCACCGGCGCCGCGGCTCACCGGGTAGGCGCCGCAGGCCCGGATCAGCGGGCCGAGCAGCGGCACCCGGAACAGCTCGGCCTTGGCCATGAACGCCACCGGTCGCCCCAGGGCGTGGCCCACCAGGGGGGGGTCGAGGTACGAGCCGTGGTTGGCGACCACCACCAGCGCCCCCTCCATCGGCACGTTGGAGCCGCCGCCGGTGCGGCCACGGAACAGCAGCCGGTAGAGCGGCAGCACCACCAGCCAGCTGATCAGCCGGTAGGTGAGGTTCGGCCGGGGTGAGCGCAGCAGGACCGGCGGCTCGGTCACAGGCCGAGGTCGGCGGCTGCCGCGATCTGGGCGGTGGTCACGCCGGGACAGCCCCGTTTGATCAGGCCGCTGAGCACGCTGCCCGGGCCGATCTCCACCGCCGTGTCGATGCCCTCCTGGGCCAGCTGGGCCATCGTTTCGCGCCAGCGCACGCCACGGGTCATCTGGTGACGCAGACGGGTCTTGAGCGCCTCCCCTCCGGTCTCGGGCGTGGGGTCGGTGTTGCTCAGCACCGGGATGGTCGCGTCGGCGAAGGGCACCTGCTCCAGATCGGCGGCGAAGGCCGCCGCCGCCTCGGCCATGAAGGGCGAGTGGAACGCTCCGGAGACGGCCAGGGGAACGGCGCGCTTGCAGCTGAGCGCCGCGCTGACGGCCGCCACCGCCTCGGGAGTTCCGGAGAGCACCACCTGGGCCTCGCTGTTGTCGTTGGCGATCACCACCCCGTCCCGCTCCGCCACCAGCTGTTCGAGCTGGCCCCGATCGAAGCCCATCACCGCCGTCATGGCCCCGCCGCCGGCCGCGGCCATCAGGTCGCTGCGCCGCCGCATCAGCCGCAGGCCGGTCTCCGCGTCGAACACCCCTGCGGCGTAGAGAGCCACCAGCTCACCGGCGCTGTGGCCGGCCACCAACTGGGCGGTGCGGCCCTGCTGCCGCAGGGCATCCACCAGCAGGCTCTCGATCACGAACAGCGCCGGCTGGGTGTTGCGGGTGTCGTTGAGATCCGCCAGTTCGCCGGTGGCCTCGCCGCTGCAGACCGCCAGCAGATCCCGATCGAGCAGTTCGGAGGCTCGTGCGAAGCGCTCGCGGGCCCCTGGCAGAGCCAGCACTGCCTCGGCCATGCCGCACTTCTGAGAGCCCTGCCCCGGAAACACCCAGGCGATGGCCATGCGTCATCCACGGAATGTGGATGGAGATTACGGCCCGGCCCCGCTCAGCCCCGGGGGCCACTCCAGCGCAGCAGGGCGCCGCCCCAGCTGAGGCCCGCGCCGAAGCCGCTGGCGGCGATCAGGTGACCGGGGCGAACACGGCCATCCCGCACCGCCTCGTCCAGCATCAGCGGGATGGTGGCCGCCGAGGTGTTGCCGTAGGAGGCCAGGTTGCTGAGCACCCGCGCCCGTGGAACCTCGAAGCGCTCGGCGACCGCGTCGAGGATGCGCTGATTGGCCTGGTGAAGCAGCAGCCAGTCGATCTGCTCCGCTGGGATGCCCGTGTCGGCCAGCAGTTGGCCGAGGACGGCCGGCACCTCGCGCACGGCGAATTTGTAGACCTCCTGGCCGTTCATGTGGATCGGCGCGAACCCCCCCACCTGGGCGGAAATGCCCTCCAGCAGCGGCCGCTGGGAGTCGATCTGGGCCAGCGTCAGGCAGTCGTTGCGGCTGCCGTCGGAGCGCATCCGGAAGGCCAGCAGCCCATCCTCGCCGGGGGGAGCCGCCTCGATCGCCACAGCGCCAGCGCCGTCACCGAAGAGCACGCAGGTGCGGCGGTCGTCCCAGTCCAGCCAGCGGCTGAGCTGGTCGGCGCCGATCACCAGCGCCCGGCGGGCGGCGCCGGCCCGCAGGTACTGGGTGGCGGTGATCAGGGCGAACAGGAAGCCGCTGCAGGCGGCGGTGAGATCAAAGGCCACGGCCTGGCGGGCGCCCAGCGAGGCCTGCACCCGCGGCGCGCTGCCGAACAGATCGTCGGGGCTGGAGGTGGCCAGCAGGATCAGATCGACGCTGCCGGGCTCCCAGCCGGCGTGGGCCAGGGCGGCGGCGGCGGCGCTGCTGGCCAGGCTGGTGATGGTCTCGCCGGGTCCGGCGATGCGGCGGGCGCCGATGCCGGTTCGGCTGCGGATCCAGTCATCGCTGGTGTCCACCCGCTCGCTGAGGCGTTGATTGCTGACGCTCGCGGTCGGGAGGGCACTGCCGCAGCCCACCAGGGCCATGCCGGGGTTCGCCGTTCCTGCGCCAAGCGACACCGAGGTTCCGCCCGAGGTGGGCTCAGTCAACCACAGCCGCCCCAAGGGCGTGCAGATCCTCCATCACCCCGTGGCTGGCGGCGGAGTGGGCCAGCCGCAGGGCGCTGAGCACGGAGAGGGCCTTGCTGCTGCCGTGGCCGATCACGCAGATGCCATCGACACCCAGCAGCAGGGCGCCGCCGTGTTCCGCGTGATCGAGGCGTTTCTTGATCCGCACCAGGTTGCTGCGCAGGAACGCCGAACCCACCTTGCCGCGCCGGCCTCGCGGCAGCTCGGCCCGCAGCACGTCGAGCAGCACGCCGCCCACCGATTCCAGGAATTTCAGCAGCACGTTGCCGGTGTAGCCGTCGCAGACGACCACGTCGAACCCACCCGAGAGGATGTCGCGGCCTTCGCAGTTGCCGGCGAAGAGCAGCCGCTTCTCCGCCGCCAGCAGGGGGTAGGCGCGCAGGCAGAGGTCGTTGCCCTTGCACTCCTCCTCGCCGATGTTCACCAGGCCGATGCGGGGTTGGCGCACCTGCAGCACATCGCGGCTGTAGATGCTGCCGAGCAGGGCGAACTGCAACAGCCACTCCGGCTTGCAGTCCATGTTGGCGCCGACATCGAGCACCAACACCTGCTGATCCGGATCCCGGGTGGGGAAGAGGGCACCGATCGCCGGGCGGTCGATGCCCTTCAGGCGGCCGAGCCGGAAGATCGCCGAGGCCATCACGGCGCCGGAGTTGCCGGCCGAATACACGGCCATGGCCTCGCCCCGTTTCACCAGGTCCATGGCCAGGTTGATGCTGGCATCCCGCTTGCGCCGCACCACGGTCGCCTCATCGTCCATGCCGACGGAGGGGCCGCTCGGCACCAGCTGGATCAGGCCGCGGTCGACGGCTTCCTCCAGCTCCGCCTGCAATCCCATCTCCGCCACGGCCCGGCGCAGCCGCTCCGGTTCGCCGACGAAGCGCACCCGCAGCGGCAGGAGCTCCACCGCCCGCAGGCAGCCCTCCAGGATCGGCCCGGGGGCATGATCTCCGCCCATGCCGTCAACGGCCACCCAGAGGCGCTGGCGGTCGTCGATCGGCGCGGCCTCCCCCGGTCCCCCGGGGCCCTGCTGCAGGCGCCGGAGCGGGTCGAACACCAGGGGCTGCAGCACCGAGCCGGCCACCGAGGCGGCCCCGGTGGCCGTGGAGGTGGCGGTGCCCACCAGGCTTGTCACCGCCGCGTTGCGCCGGTACCAGACGACCAGGCGTCGGATCGGCCGGCTCGGCTTGGTGCGGTTGACGACGCGACGCACGGGGCGGCGGATCGAATCAGGCTCCTTCGGAGGCAACGGGTTCAACGATGCGCTGGAACAGATAACCGGTCCCCCGGGCCGTGAGGATCAGCTCGGGATTGGCAGGATCATCCTCCAGTTTGGATCGCAGCCGGGAGATGTGAACATCAACGACGCGGGTGTCGACGTGACGCTCGGGGGTGTAGCCCCAGACCTCCTTGAGGATCTCGCCGCGGCTGAAGGGTTCGCCGGAGCGGCTCACCAGCAGTTCCAGCAGGCTGAACTCCATGCCGGTCAGCCGGATCCGCTCCTCGCTGCGGTAGACCTGGCGTTTGTTGGTGTCGATGCGCAGGTCGTTCACCTGGATCACTCCGGAGTTGGGGATGCCGGCGACATGGTCCTTTTCCACCCGCCGCAGCACGCAGCGGATGCGAGCTTCCAGCTCCTTGGGGCTGAAGGGTTTGACGACGTAGTCGTCGGCCCCCAGCTCCAGGCCGGTGATGCGGTCGGCCACGTCGCCGAGGGCGGTGAGCATCACGATCGGCACGTCCGATTCCCGGCGCAGCTCCTGGCAGACGCCGTAGCCATCGAGTTTCGGCATCATCACGTCAAGGACCACCAGATCCGGGTGGGAGCGGTGGAAAACCTCCAGGGCCTCCTCGCCGTCGCTGGCGGTGACCACCTGGTAACCGATCATCGACAGGCGGGTCTCGAGGATCCGGCGGATGCTCGCCTCGTCATCCACGACCAGGATGGTTTCCTTGGTGACGCCGGGTGCGGCTGAATGGGTTTGGGTAGGGACTGAGGCCGTCATCAGGCGCTGGACGCACATACACGCATCGGCTCCACTGAAGGTTCCAGAGGCCCCTGCCGTTCATCCACTGCCACCTTTCTTCATAACTCTCACCAGATCCCGCTTCCCCAGCCTGTGCCCCGTCCCACCACCACCTACGTCTGCCAGAGCTGCGGTGCCCGCACCCGTCAGTTTTTCGGCCGTTGCTCCGGCTGCGGTGGCTGGAACACGTTGGTGGAGCAGACGGCGGCGGCCAGCGATGGGCGCCGTCGCCGGCCCGTGGCGGAGCCCGCCGACGGGGCCGAGCCAGGGCGGGCCCGCCGCTCCGAGCCGATCGCGGCGGTGGGGGAGCGACCGCTGCAGCGTCTGGCCAGCGGCTACGCGGAGTTCGACCGGGTGCTCGGCGGGGGCCTGGTGCCCGGCTCGCTGGTGCTGCTCGGCGGTGATCCGGGCATTGGCAAGAGCACGCTGCTGCTGCAGAGCGCCCGCGCCATGGCCGAGCGGGTGTCGGTGCTTTACGTGAGTGCGGAGGAGTCGGCCCAGCAGGTGAAGCTGCGCTGGCGGCGGTTGGCGCAGCAGGTCGCCGATGCCGGCGAGCCCCCCCATCCCAGCGCGGCCGAGGCGGAGGCAGCCCCGCCGGCCGCCGCCGACCTGCGCTTGCTGGCCGAGACCGATCTGGAGCTGGTGCTGCAGGAGCTGGAATCGCTGCGGCCCCAGGTGGCGGTGATCGACAGCATCCAGGCCCTGCATGACGCCGAGCTGGGCAGCGCCCCGGGCTCGGTGGCCCAGGTGCGGGAATGCGCCGCCGCCCTGGCCCGCATCGCCAAGCGCCAGCACACCGCCCTCGTGCTGGTGGGCCATGTCACCAAGGAGGGGATGCTGGCCGGCCCCAAGGTGCTGGAGCATCTGGTGGATGCGGTTCTCACCTTCGAGGGCGACCGCTTCGCCAGCCATCGCCTGCTGCGGGCGGTGAAGAACCGCTTCGGCGCTACCCACGAACTGGGGGTGTTCGAGATGCGGGACCGCGGCCTGGCGGAGGTGAGCAACCCCAGCGAGCTGTTTCTGGGCGGTGAGGAGCCCAGCAGCGGTAGCGCCACGATCGTGGCCTGTGAGGGCACGCGCCCCCTGGTGGTGGAGTTGCAGGCGCTGGTGAGCCCCACCAGCTATGCCAGCCCGCGGCGCACCGCCACAGGCATCGGCACCAACCGGCTGCACCAGATCCTGGCGGTGCTGGAGAAGCACATGGCCCTGCCCCTCTCCCGCTTCGACTGCTACCTGGCGGTGGCAGGAGGCCTGGAGGTGGAGGAGCCGGCGGCGGATCTGGGGGTGGCCGCGGCGGTGGTGGCCAGCTTCCGCGACCTCACCTTGCCCAGCGGCACGGTGCTGGTCGGGGAGCTGGGGCTGGGGGGGCAGCTTCGGCCCGTGGGTCAGCTGGAGCTGCGGCTGCAGGAGGCCGCCCGCCTCGGGTTCCGTCGCGCCGTGGTGCCCCGCGGCGGCGGTGTGGGCCCGATTGCGGCCGGGCTCGGCCTGGAGCTGCACGAAGCCGGCACGGTGGCGGAGGCGCTGGTGGCGGCCCTGGCGGAGAAGGCGGCGATGGCGCGCCGGGAGGGCGTCGCCTGAGGGTGCAGGCCCCGTGGGGAGTGGAGGGTGCGATAGCAATCTCAGGATCAATCACTGGCTGGTTGCAGGCTTAATCCCAGGCTGGTTGGACGTGTGTGCATTCGCTTGGCGATGCATTTCCGCCTCTGTCGACGGTTGTCATCGGGGCTTGACTGGCGAGGTCAGATTGTTTAAACTCTGCCAGTGCCGCCTCCGCTGGTGTGCTGAGCGACAAGGAGATTGGTGTCTCGATGACTGTTGCCGATCTCGTGACCTGTGCCATCGTCACCTTCAACAGTGAGCGGGTGATCGGCAGCTGCCTCGCCTCTCTTCTTCCCCAGCTGGATGGCGCTCAGGTTCTGATCTATGACAACGCCAGTCAGGATGAAACCCTGGCGCGCGTGGCGGCCGCTTCCCGTGCGCTGCGCATCGTGCGCGGGCGTCGCAACATCGGTTTCGGTCGGGCTGTCAATGCCCTGCGGTCTGAGGTGCGCACCCCCTATCTTTTTCTGCTCAACCCGGATGGGTTGATGCGGCCCGGTGCCCTTGCGGAACTGGTTGACCTGGCGGAGCATCTTCAGCAGGCCGCCGTGCTCGGGGCGGTGCAGCAGACTCCCGAGGGATGCTATGTGGGGCCCGAGCCTTCAGGGGGTCGCTTCCGGGAGGTTGACTGCATCTTCGGGGCCGCCATGTTGCTGCGCCTGGACGCTTTTCCCGGCCAAGCTCCCCTGTTTGATCCCCGGTTCTGGATGTATTTTGAAGACAGTGATCTCTGTCTTTCTGTGCGCAAGCGCGGTCACAAGATCGTGCTGGCGAATCGGGCGGTTATCGTGCATGAGCCCGGCACATCATGCCAGTTGCTTTCTGCTGCGGAAACCCTGGCGATCAAGCGTAGGCAGTATCTGGAATATCTGATCAGTGGGCGTGTCTTTGCCTTCAAGCATCAGGGGAAAGCCCGCGCCCTCGCTGCGGCGGGATTGTGGATGGTTGTTCATTACATCCAGTATGTTGTTCTGCTTCTTCGCGGCCATCCTCAGCGTTACCCGATGTACCAAAAAAGTCTGGCCTGCGCCCTGTTTTACCGGCGAGTCTTCGCCTGAACGCCCCCGCTGGTCAACGCCTTCGCGCCTGGAGTGGCAAGTCGCTGTTGCGGCAAACGCTCGCCTCAGGGTAAGATTGAATCGTATGTTTGGGATCTTACGGTTTTCGTGGATAGCTCCTTAAAATATGACAACCTACGGCTGGACACGCAGCATCTCTGGCCGCGTTCAGTCGGCAACGTTCTTGAAATTGGCTGCGGTCCAGCTCGGCTTGCGGAAGTTCTCGAGTGTGAGTCCTACTGGGGCGTCGAGCCCGATGCCCTGGCGGTTGCCTCAGTCCGCGCAGTGGCCAAGCCGAAGATGGAGATCATCAATGCCGACTACGCATCGGCACTGTCGCGCTTGCCGACGAATTTTTTTGATCTGGTGATCTGCCATGACTCCATCGAGCATCTGCCCGATCACGACCATTTTTTTGCCACCTTGCCCCGACTTTGCCGGAGCGGCGCACGGCTGGTGCTGACGATCCCGAACATGCGCCATCTGCTGTTGCTCGTGAATCTTTTGATCGCCAAGGATTGGCCCTATACCGAGGTCGGCCTGATGGACCGGACCCACCTTCGCTGGTTCACGGAAAAGAGCTTGCGCAAGGTGTTGACGAAGTACGGCTACAAGATCGAAGCGTTTGAACGCATGCAGCCCACATTTTTTACCAATAACCAACTCAAGATTGCGATCGCTAATCTTGTCACTCTCGTCCTTGGTCAGGATTGTCGCTACGTGTACTTTGCCGCCCGTGTGACTGTTCCTGCGCAGCATCCGACGGGCGAGTCTTAGCGCTGATTCAGAAATACACGTCTACATTCGCGCGCCCGGAGGATTTGAGCCAGTTCTCGATATCCAGATAGCCGCCCGGATAGAGGCGCACCGCCTTGGTCCAGTGTTCGGCGGCCTGGTCGAACCAGCGATCGGCCTCATCCTGGTTGCCCGCCTCCTGGGCGATGCGGCCCCACTTCTCGTAGATCAGCCCCATGTTCTTGAAGCATGACGGGGAATTGCCGTTCTCCTCGAGTGACTGCCGGTAGTAATCCAGCGCCTTCTCCTCGTCGCCGTTGCTCATGAAGATGATCGCCATGTTCTTGAGAATCTCGGCGCGATCGGTCTTGTTCTCCTCAAGCTTCAGCGCTTCCTCATAATTGTCGAGCGCCTCGGCATAGTCGCCATCGTTCTGCGCCGAGAGGCCATCGCGGTAGTACACGTAGGCCTCCTTGGCCTTGGCGTCGATCGGCAGCAGCTTGACGATCAGGTCGGCCATCACCGTGAAGCTCTTGTCGATGAAGTTGTCGTTGCGCTGGGAGCGGGGCACGGCGGCAGCCTCGGTGGACGGCGGGGATCCCATCCTGCCGCCCCGGCCGCCGACCCGGCTGCGCGCGTGGGCATCCTGAGAGAGAGCCGCCGCCCGCCCTCCCCCGCCGCCCATGGACAAGGCCCAGATCCTGCATCGCGCCCATGGTTTCTGCGGCCCCTTCCGGGTCGCCGATGGGGCGACCTTTCGCCTTGCGGCCATCGATCCGGCCGACACCCTCGATCTCGATCCCGCGGCCAAGGAGCCGGCGGCACAGGTGTTGCGCGAGGGGGTGGAGCTCCTTGCGGAGCTGCAGAACCGTCTCTACGCCAGGGATCGCTGGGCCCTGTTGCTGATCTTCCAGGCGATGGACGCTGCCGGAAAGGACAGCACGATCAAGCACGTGATGAGCGGGGTCAATCCCCAGGGCTGCCAGGTGACCTCCTTCAAGGCCCCCAGCGCCGAGGAGCTCGACCACGACTTCCTCTGGCGCTGCCAGCGCCACCTGCCGGAGCGGGGCCGCATCGGCATCTTCAACCGCAGCTATTACGAGGAGACCCTGGTGGTGCGCGTCCATCCGGAGCTGCTCAGCCGTCAGAACCTGCCCGCCGAGCTGGTGGGGCCCCAGATCTGGAGGCAGCGCTTCCGCGACATCCGCCACTTCGAGGCCTATCTCGGCCACAACGGCATCCTCGTGCGCAAGTTCTTCCTGCACGTTTCGCGCGCGGAGCAGAAGAAGCGCTTTCTGCAGCGCCTGGATCAGCCGGAGAAGCACTGGAAATTCTCCGCCGCCGACATCCGGGAGCGGGCCCACTGGACCGACTACATGAAGGCCTATCAGGAGATGATCCAGCACACCGCCACAGCGGCGGCGCCCTGGTACGTGGTGCCGGCCGATCACCGCTGGTTCACCCGGCTGGTGGTGGCCGCCGCCGTGATCGATGCCCTGCTCAGCCTCGACCTCAACCGGCCGATCCCTTCGGCGGCTGAGCAGCGGGAGCTGGCCCAGGCCCGCCGGGAGCTGGAGGCCGAGGATTGAGCTGAGGATTGATCGGCCGTTCTGCCTAGCCTGGGTCTTCGGCCCCGCCTGTCCTCGGTGCTCCCTTCCGCCCCACCCCGGCCCGAGCCTCCCCTCGGACCCTCGCAGCCACCCCTCGCCCAGGTGCGGCTGCTGGAGGTGGAGGGGATGAAATGCGGCGGCTGCGTGCGGGCGGTGGAGCAGCGCCTGCGGCACCTGGAGGGCGTGCGGGATGCCAGCGTCAACCTGCTCACCCACACCGCCTGGGTGGAGATCGACCCCGGCGGGGAGGATCCCCTGCCCGCCCTGCAGGAGAGCCTCGCTGCCCTGGGCTTCACCGCCCGATCCCGGGAGGAGGGCCTGCCAAGGGCCGATTCCCGCGAGCGGCGTCGCGAGCGCCACTGGTGGCAACGCTGGCGCCAGCTGGTGGTGGCGATCCTGCTGGTGGTGGTTTCGGGCCTGGGCCACCTGGCGGATGCCGGCCAGTTGCCCTGGCTGGGCCAGGGTCACCTGCTGGCCCGTCCCGCCTTCCACGCCCTGGTGGCCACCTGGGCCCTCGCGGGTCCGGGCCGCCCGATCCTGGTCCAGGCCGCCCGCAGCGTGGGGGCCCGCCTGCCGGGCATGGACCTGCTGGTGGCCCTGGGGGTCGTCAGCGCCTATCTCTCCAGCCTGGTGGGCTGGATCTGGCCCGCCAGCGGCTTCCCCTGCTTCTTCCACGAGCCGGTGATGCTGCTCGGCTTCGTGCTCTGCGGCCGCTTTCTTGAGGAGCGGGCCCGCTGGCGAACCGGTCGGGCGATCGAGGAGCTGGCGGCCCTTCAGCCCGAGCACGCCCTGCTCCTGCTCGGCGACGATCCGCCCCGTCTGGTGCGGGTGGGCGGCCTGCGGCCGGGCGACCGGCTGCGCATCCTCCCCGGTGACCGCCTGCCCGTGGATGGGGTGGTGCGCGAAGGCCGCTCAGCCCTGGATGTCTCCGCCCTCACCGGCGAACCCCTGCCGCTCCAGGCCGCCCCCGGCACCGCCCTGGCGGCCGGCAGCCTCAACCTGGAGGCGCCGCTGGTGCTCGAGGTGAGCCGCGGCGGCGCCGAGAGCGCCATCGCCCGCATCGTCCATCTGGTGGAGCGGGCCCAGGCCCGCAAGGCCCCGATCCAGGGCCTCGCCGACCGGGTGGCCGGTGGATTCGCCATGGGGGTGCTGCTGCTGGCCCTGGCCACCTTCCTCTTCTGGTGGCTCTGGGGCACGCGCCTCTGGCCCCACCTGCTGGTGGCCCCCCCGGCGGCCCATGCCCTGCACGGAGCCCCGGCCGGCGTCCATGACCATGGCCTGATGGGGGGCGCCGCCAGTACGCCCCTCGCCCTGGCCCTGCAGCTCTCGATCGCCGTGCTGGTGGTGGCCTGCCCCTGCGCCCTCGGCCTGGCCACCCCCACCGCCCTCACGGTGGGCCTGGGCCTGGCCGCCCGCGCCGGGCTCCTCTTCCGCGGTGGTGACGCCATCGAAACCGCCGCCCGGCTCGACACCGTGCTGTTCGACAAGACCGGCACCCTCACCCTGGGTCGGCCGTTGGTGACCGCAGTGGAGGTCCTGGAGGGGAGCGAGGCTGATCTGCTGCAGCGGGCCGCGGCCCTGGAGCAGCAGAGCCGCCATCCCTTCGCCCATGCCCTTCTCCAGGAGGCTGGCAGCCGTTCTTTGTCCCTGCCGGCGGTGGAGAGCTGCCGGGGCGAGGTGGGCGAGGGGCTGGAGGGGCGCCTGGCGGGGATCGCCGAGCTGGTGCGGGTGGGCCGTCTCGACTGGCTGCAGTCGCTGGGAGTGGTGGTGGATGGGGCGGCGGCGCGTCTCGCCCGGTTGGAGAGCGGTGGCGCCAGCGTGCTGGCGGTGGCCGAAGGGCACCGCCTGCTGGGATTGGTGGCGGTGCAGGACCGGCCGCGGGCGGATGCCCTCACCACCCTGGAGGATCTGCGGGCCCAGGGGCTGGCCCTCGGGCTGCTCAGCGGCGATCGGCGCGCCGGTGTGGAGTCGCTCGGCTCGGCGCTCGGGCTGCGCCCCGAGGAGCTTGCCTGGGAGCTGCGCCCGGAGCAGAAGCTGAAGCGGATCGAGTTGCGGCGCGCCCACGGGGTGGTGGCGATGGTGGGCGATGGCATCAACGACGCGCCGGCCCTGGCGGCCGCCGACCTGGGCATCGCCATCGGCACCGGCACCCAGATCGCCCAGGAGAGCGCCGCGCTGGTGGTGATGGGCGACCGGCTGGCGGGGATTCCCCTGGCCCTGGCGATCGCCCGCCGCACCATGGCCAAGGTGCGCCAGAACCTGGCCTGGGCCTTCGGCTACAACCTGCTGGTGCTTCCCATCGCCGCCGGCGCTCTGCTGCCCCGCTTCGGCCTGTCGCTCTCGCCCCCCCTCGCGGCCCTGCTGATGGCCACCAGCTCCCTGACCGTGGTGCTCAACGCCCTGCTGCTGCAGGATGAATCGCGCATGCGTGGGGAGCGGCCGGTGTGATGGGTCTGCCCAGTGGGAGATTCCTCGTGCTGGAGGGGATCGACGGCAGCGGCAAGACCACCCAGCTGGAAAACCTGGCCCAGTGGCTGCCCGGCAGTGGCCTGATGCCCCCTGGCGCCCAGCTGCTGGTCAGCCGTGAGCCGGGCGGCACCGCCCTGGGCCAGTCCCTGCGACAGTTGCTGCTCCACCCCCCCGATGGCACCGCCCCCTGCCCGGGCGCCGAGCTGCTGCTCTACGCCGCCGACCGGGCCCAGCACGTGGAGACCCTGATCCGCCCAGCCCTGGCGGCCGGCCACTGGGTGCTCAGTGACCGCTTCAGCGGCTCCACCGCCGCTTACCAGGGCCACGGCCGCGGCCTTTCCCTGCTGCGCATCGCCGAACTGGAGCGGATCGCCACCGGCGGCCTCTGCCCCGACCTCACCCTCTGGCTGGATCTGCCCCTGGCGGAGTCGCTGCGCCGCCGCGGCCACCGCCCGGCCGATCGCATCGAGGCCAGCGGCGAGGAGTTTCTGCGTCGGGTGGGAGATGGATTCGCCCAGTTGGCGCGGCAGCGGGGCTGGCTGCGCCTGGATGCGGCCGGCTCGCCGGATCAGGTGCAGGAGAGCTGCCGCCAGCTGCTGCGCCAGCGCCTGGGGGATGGCCAGGGATGAGCGATCTCTTCGCCGACCTGCTGGGTCAGGATCGGGCGGTGGCGCTGCTGAGCAGTGCCCTGGCCCAGCGCCGTCTGGCGCCGGCCTACCTGTTCGCCGGGGCCGAGGGGGTGGGGCGGCGGCTGGCGGCCCTGCGCTTCCTGGAGGGAGTGGTGGCCGGTCCGGCGGGTGCCGCCGGCCTGCGCCGCCGCCTGGAGCAGGGCAACCATCCGGATCTGCTCTGGGTGGAGCCCACCTACCAGCACCAGGGCCGGCTGGTGCCCGCCTCCCATGCCCTGGAGGAGGGGGTCAGCCGACGCACGCCCCCCCAGCTGCGCCTGGAGCAGGTGCGGGAGATCGCCCGCTTCCTCGCCCGCCGGCCCCTGGAGGCGCCGGCGGGTCTGGTGGTGATCGATGGGGCGGAGGCGATGGCCGAGGCGGCCGCCAACGCCCTGCTCAAGACCCTCGAGGAGCCCGGCGACGGCCTGCTGATCCTGATCTCCGCGGCTCCGGAGCGGCTCCTGGCCACGATCCGCTCCCGCTGTCAGCAGATCCCCTTCCTGCGCCTCTCCTCCGAGCTGGTGGCGCGGGTGGTGCTGGCCGCCGGCGGATCCGGGGAGGCCAGCGATCCTCCCGGGCTGCTGGAGCTGGCCGCCGGCTCGCCGGGGGCCCTGCTCCACCATCGCCGCCGCTGGCAGGAGCTGCCGGAGGGGCTGGCGGAGCGGCTGCTGGCCCTGGAGCGGGATCCCCTGGCGGCCCTCACCCTGGCCCGGGATCTCAGCGAGAGCCTGGATGGCGAGCAGCAACTCTGGCTGCTGGACTGGTGGCAGCTGATGCTCTGGCGGCGACAGGGCGCGGCTGCCGCGCTGCACAGGCTGGAGGCGCTGCGCTCCCACCTGCTCGCCCATGTACAGCCCCGCCTCGCCTGGGAGGTGGCCCTGCTCGATCTCGCCGGGCTGGCGGGGGGCTGAGCTCAGGCCACCGCCTTGTCGGGGCTGGTTTTGCTCTTGGCCTGACGGGCTTCGCGGATCAGCGGTTCAAGCTGACGCAGCGGCTCGCCGGTGGGGAGTTCGAGGCAGTAGCCGGCCCCGTAGACGGTCTTGATGAAGCGTGGCTTGCGCGGGTCGGGTTCGAGCTTGGTGCGCAGATGGCGCACGTGCACGCGAATCGTTTCGATGTCGTCGTCCGGTTCGTAGCCCCAGACCTCCTTCAGGATCAGGGAGGGGGCCACCGTCTGGCCGTGGCGCTGCAGCAGGCAGTGCAGCAGCTCGAATTCCAGGTGGGTGAGGCGCACGGGCTCGTCGAACCAGATCGCCTCGAACCGCTCCGGCACCAGGGTGAGGGAGCCGTAGCTGAGAATCTCGTTGTGCTTGCTGGAGAGCGGCGCCCGTTCACTGCGCCGCAGCAGCGCCTTGACCCGGACCATCAGTTCCTCCAGGTCGAAGGGCTTGGCGAGGTAGTCATCGGCGCCGGAATTGAAGCCGCTCACCTTGTCTTTGGTGCTGCCCAGAGCGGTGAGCATCAGGATCGGGATCTTGGCGGTGCGCTCATCGCGCCGCAGCCGCTGGCAGAGGGTGAGGCCATCCACCTTGGGGAGCATCAGGTCCAGCAGGATCACGTCGGGGGAGTACTGCAGGGCCAGGGCCTGTCCCTTGATGCCGTCATCGGCCCTCTGCACGTCAAAGCCGCCATGCTCCAGGTGGCCGGCGACCAGTTCGCGCATGTCGCTGTCGTCTTCGATCAGCAGGATGCAGGGCTTCATGGCGGTCAAAACGTGCGGGAGTGGGGCGAGCAGGGGCGCGGATCTCCCGAATTCTCTCCGGTTCTGGCCTTGCTGCCATCCTCGCTCCCGCCCGGGAACGGCCCCGGCTGGCCTGGCCCAGCCGCAGGGGCGGACAACGCAGACCCTTGAACCCCCCGGAAAGGCGGCCACCACTGGGTTTGTGCCTGATGGGGGCGGGCGCCGTGAAGGGACGACTTCAGGATCTTTTCCATTTCACCGCCTGTGAAGACGCCACTCAGGAGGTGACTGCAAAACTCCCCGGGCGGGATTCGAACCTGCGACCAATCGGTTAACAGCCGACCGCTCTACCGCTGAGCTACCGAGGAATGAAAGCGGGCGTACCCGCGGCAGGAACCCTACCCCTCGACCCTGCCGGCGGGCAAGGGGTCAAGCTCCCGTCGCAGCCGCCGGCCCTCCTGCCAGGGACCGATGCGCCCGGCCTCCATGCGGGCGGCCCCATCGCAGCGGTCGAGCTCCTCGAGCCGGTGGGTGATCCACAGGGCGGTGAGTGGCTGATCGCTCCGGGAGCAGAGGCCCCGAATCAGATCCAGCACCTCCGTCTGGCTGGTGGGATCCAGCAGGGCCGTCGGCTCATCCAGCAGCAGCAGGGCCGCCTCGCTGGCGAGCGCCCCGGCGATCGCCAGGCGCTGCTTCTGCCCGCCACTGAGGGTGTGGATCGGTCGGTCTTCCAGGCCCGCCAACCCCACCTGCTGAAGGGCGAGAGCCACGCGACGACCCCGTTCCCCGGCGGCCAGTCCCTCCGGCAGCCCGAGTTGCAGATCGCTGGCGCAGCTGGGAAGCAGCAGCTGATGGTCGGGGTTCTGGAACACCAGGGCCGGTTTGCCGTGCGTGCTGATGCGGCCGGCCCGCGGAGAGAGCAGGCCGATGATCAGACGCAGCAGGGTGCTCTTGCCGCTGCCGTTGCTGCCCACCAGCATCCACAGCCCGGGGCCAGGCAGGTCCAGGTTGCAGCCCCGCAAGGCCGGGCGGCCGCTGTCCCAGTCGAAGTCCACCGCCTCCACCCGCAGCGGCGAAGGGTGTCGCAGCATTCAGCCCTCGAAGCTGAAGCCCGGGCGGCGACCGCCACCGCCGACCGCCGATTTCTCGTAGGTCTGCACGGCGACGATCTCACCGCTCAGCAGGCTCACCCGTTTGTGCGGGTCCTTCTCGCAGGTGAGCTCAAGCACACGGGGGTGGCCGCTCTCGAGAGCCTGGCGCACCTCGCCGTAGAGGGCATGGGCCGCCTCCAGCTCCTTGCGCTGCACGGCAACGGGCATGGGGCTGAGGCGCAGGGAAAGCTCGACGACGTACATGGAGGAGGGATGGGGCGAAGGCCACTCTGGCGAATCGCCGCAGCGGGCACCCCGTCTAGGCAGTTTTGCTCATTCCTCCCCGAACGGGGACGGGGACCCGCACAGGCCGACCGAGACCCGTAAAGTGGCGTTGTAAAGCTTCGTAAAGCAATCCATGACGATCGCTGCAGGGCGCTTGCCGCAGCGGGGATGGTTCGACGTCCTCGACGACTGGCTCAAGCGCGACCGCTTCGTTTTTGTGGGCTGGTCCGGCCTGCTCCTGTTCCC
>JBIKTO010000100.1:0-7644 GCA_044348065.1 Cyanobium sp. | reverse complement strand
ATCGAGGTTGCAGCGCCCCCAAAGGGCGCAGCGACCTCGATCGCCGCCTGGGGGCCGGTGCCATAACCCCAGGCGGGACAGGAACACCTGCTCACAACACATGCATGATCAGACGAAAGACTTGACAAGTCAATCGCCTCGATTCATCGTGGCTGCAAGAGGTGCATCTGCGCCTCCGGAATGACAGTCCGTCATTCCTCCCTGTTCACCCTCTGATCAGGGCATTCGGGCCTCAGGTTTTACACCATGCAAAGGGACGCGGCCGATCCTCCGGCCGAGCTCGGCCCAGCCGATGCACGCAATCCAATCATGGTAAGGTAATTTGGAAGACATCTTCTCCCTCATCAACAGCTGACCTGGCAACATATGCCTTTGGCGAACCGCTGCATTCTTGTAGTCGCGACCTTACCAGAACGCGTATCGTATCTTCGCGAGGCAATCGCCTCAGCCTCAAGTTGCACACCCTTTTTAGATGCTCTTTATCTGAGCGTGAATGGCGATTCATCCGAGGAAGCGGAGAGGATCTGCTCTGAGTTCTTCCCTTTCTCTGATCTACCAACAAGGATTTTTTGCACCCAGCGGCGACTGAATGCAATGGAGCACGCAATCTTTTTTCTGAATCAGATTTCCAGCTCACTCACCCCTACCGACATCCTGCTGCTGCTCGGCGATGACGACCTTCTGGCATCGCCGGAAAGTCTGAGCAGCTATATCAGACTTGTAAAAGAAAACAGCGATCAAATGGTTGGTGTTGGCAGGTTCAGCACCTTCAATGAGGCGGTCGAAGCCGCGATTCAAGAACCCCACTCTCTAGAGCCTGGCGAAATCACCACGCCACTCACATACCTGGTCCGCCATCACCAGATTGAACGGCTTACCAACATAAGCGGCATGCTGGTTCCTTTTTCCATCTATGCCGATGCACTTCGCTTCATGCACCTGCTGGGTTCCTCAGGTAGACGCGCTGAACATATTCTCTACTCCCACCGCAAAGTACGGTCACTCCATAGCCCAAGTGTTGCCAGCGCCCTGATACGGCGACATCCCATGCAGGAGGGAATTGTGCTGTCCTACAAATCCTATTTCTACGATGAGCTTGTCTTCATGCTCTGGGTCTGGATCCATCAGCCCCAAACCCGTCCCTGGCGGCAGTGCCGCAAATACGGGTTCACGATCCGGCGCTTTCTCCACTTCCTCCGGGGATACATTAATCGTACTGAAGCGATTCAGATTCTGGTCAGAATCAAGCACCTATTCAAGCCCCCCATCAAGGAGAAGGAGAATCGAAATTCTCCCATTCCTTGATGGGCGAGCAGCCAGCCTTCCCTGTCTCAGCCCAATCCCTTCGCCTTCGCCACCACGTTGTCGACAGTGAAGCCGAACTTCTCCAGGCACAGCGGGCCGGGCGCCGAAGCTCCGAAGCGATCGATTGAGACGGTGGCTGGCATGCCTGGTCCAGGCACTGGCGCACGTTCAGATCGGTGCTGTTCCAGAAACGGGTGGCCTCCTCCAGCACCGCCTGCCGGTAGCAGCCGAAGCCATGGAAGCCACTCGGCACCATCGGCCTTCGGGGCGACAAACCCAGGGCCTTGTAGTACGTGCGCCGCGCCAGCCGCAGCAGCGGACCGCCCTGGGATCGCTGCTTCACCGCAAGAACCGCATCCAGATTCGGGCGCTCCAGCAAGGTGCGCACCATCGTGGTGGCGATCTCCGGAGGGTCCTGCAGATCAGAGCAGAGACCAACGACCTGGTCGTACGCCCGCGCCTGATCCATGAGATTGCCGGCAGAGGCTTCGGCTCCGTAGTTCATACGGTTGGCCAGCACCACCACAGCGGGATCCTGCTGGATCAACTTTTCCAACACCGCCAGGCTGCCATCCTCGCTGCTGTTATCGGCCACGAGCATGCAAAAGCGCAGATCACAGCGGTCGGCGCATTACCTTGCCAGCTGCGAATGGATGGCCCGACGAGAAGAAATATCGACAGAGTCGCAGAACAACATTCTTTCACGACTCAGGCATCCATAGCGCTCCGGAGGCTTCATTCCAGCTGCCAGTACGTCATGTTCCCATGATGACCTGCTACAAAACGCATACCTGAGAGGTTCGCCTGCCGCACAAAGGTCGGCATATCCCCTTGACTTACAATTGCCCACAAAATGCGTGATGGCGGTCTACCCCAACCAAAACTGCGATTGTTATTCTTGTCGTTATGATTGTTGGTAACAATTACCAACCATCCTTTACGCTGAAGACGTTTCAGGCAATGCAACAGCGAAGGGTAATGAGCCGCAGAATAGGCGTGGAGTGGTTGAAGCCCGCAAGCAGCTCGCGCTTGTAGGGCCTGCCGGCTGCTGAACAGTTCAAACAACGACGGCCAATTGGATTCAAGAATGATCAGGCGTCTGTTGGCACGACTCAACTGCTGCAGGGTGGTGACCACCGCAACAGCTTGATAATCCAACGTGCGGATCCCGGCAAGCGGATGCTGCGGCTCAGAGGCAGGAACGACGGGCAGATAGCGGTCTCGGGCGATGTCCCGCGGCAACACCCACGCCGTGAAAGCCAGCCCCACAAGGTTGAAGGCCGTGAAGCCCACCAACAGCCCAAGCGAGTCGCGCACCCGCCGCTGATCAATCAACCTCTCAATGGTCAAGCCCGCTGCAGGCAGAGCAGTTCCCATAGACCACCACAGATGCCAGGGATAGAGGATGGGATAAAATTGAAGAAGCGAAAACAACCCGATCGGTAAGACCACCAACCCATACACAGTCTGCGAATCAGGCTGAAGTCGATCCTCAATTCCACGACGTCCGATCATCGCCAGATGAGACCTCGCGAGCATCACACAATAGGTTACAAGCACCACAGCAATCACCATGGCGATCATCTCCACATGATCAGGCTCGACAGCCTGGCCAGTGACAAGAGTTAGTAGATAACGGCCATAGAGAGTGATCAGCAGAATGCTGGTCACCATCATCAGGCCCAGCTGCATCGGCCTACTGGCTCGGCCGAAAACCATAAGAGCAACTAGAAGCCCCAGTATCAAATTGGGATTAAAGATGTAACGATGCAGGATGAACAGCAAATAAAGAGGGTTGCCCGCAGAAAAGTGCTGATAGTTCTTAAGTATGCCTTGGCTGGCAAAGGCAGCCAAGCCCATAGGTCCACCCACCACCACAAGAATCCCCAGGAAGGCCACCGCCGCGCCCATCGCAATGGCTAGCCATCGCCTAGTAAACGACAGCCCAGGGGCATGGACGCGCAGCAGCACCACCACTTCGGCGAGCACCAGCGCCGCCCCCATGGCCAGACCGATCGTGAACTTGGTGAAGAAGATCAACACCACCAGAACACCACGCGCCGCCTCCCACAACAGAGAAAACCTCGGAGACGTGGCGAGAAAACTGCCGCGGTAAGCGCGGTAAGTGCACATCATCAACAGGCAGATCAGGACCACCGCGATGTCCGAAGACCAGGCCATCGGTTGCCAGTGCAAAACGGCCCGCAAACCGGTAGCCGAAGGCTCCCAGATGGCCCACATGCCGATCAACGCCAACAGCCAGCAACGGGAACGCCGGCCCAGCTCACATCCATAGCAGACCAACAGCTGAGCCAGCAGGGGCAGCCCCCACAACAGCTGACGGAGCACAAGCAGCCGGCTACCGCCAACGCTCAGCAGCGCTGCCTTGATCAGCGCATCCGTAGGCCCGTAATGTGTATAGAAATCAAGATTCGGCCTCAGGCCATCAAGCATGAAGAGGCCCGGCGAAAGCGCATAGTAATCGTGATGGGGATCAAGGCCATAGCCGCAGAATGCAAGCGTTCGCAAGAACGCCCCCACGATCAGCGAAAGCAAGACCACTTCCACACCAATGAGAACGCGAGCACAAGAGCAGAAACGCATTCTTTTTACTACCATTTTTGCGACTCTTTCATGGCAAAAACAAAATCTACGAGTATTACAATGATTAAAAGTATTCTGTGCTACGATTAAATCCCAATCCCGTTGTCTCGCTGGGCAGCACCCGCTTGTCAATGGTTGTAGATGAGTGCCGGAGTGAAACCGTATCCACGGCCCCACCGGCTGCCTCCCCTATCCGTCTGTTCGCTCAGGCCCTGGCGCGCTCCGAACCAGGCCTCAGCCCAAACCCTTCGCCGTGGCCACCACGTTGTCCACGGTGAAGCCGAACTTCTCCAGGCAGAGGGGGCCAGGGGCGGAGGCACCGAAGCGGTCGATCGACACCGTGGCGCCATCGAAGCCGGTGTATTTATGCCAACCGAAGGACCCGGAGGCCTCCACCACCACCCGCTTGCGCACGGCGGCCGGCAGCACCGATTCGCGGTAGGCAGCGTCCTGCTCCTCAAACAGCTCCACGCAGGGCATCGAGACCACGCGCACGCTGCGGCCCTCGGAACGCAGCTGGGCGGCGGCCTTCACGCACAGATCCAGCTCGGTGCCGGTGCCGATCAGAATCAGCTCCGGGGTGCCCTCGCTGTCCTCCAGGATGTAGCCGCCCTTGGCCACCGCAGCGGCGGTGGAGTTGGCCTGGTTGGCCATCGCCTGACGGCTCAGGGCCAGCACCGTGGGCCGCTTGCGATTGCTGACGGCCACCTGGTAGGCGCCCACGGTCTCGTTGCCGTCGCCGGGGCGGATCACCAGCAGGTTGGGAATGGCCCGCAGGTTGGCAAGGGTCTCCACCGGCTGGTGGGTGGGGCCGTCTTCGCCCAGCCCGATGGAATCGTGGGTGAGCACGTAGATGCAGCCCAGTTCGCTCAGGGCCGAGAGGCGCATGGCACCGATCATGTAGCCGGCGAAGACCAGGAAGGTGCCGCCATAGGGGATCAAGCCACTGCCGTGATAGGCGATGCCGTTCATGATCGCCGCCATGGCGTGCTCGCGCACACCGAAGTGCAGGTAGCGATTGGCTTCGCCGCCCTTCTGGAAGCTGGCCTCGCCCTTGATGTCGGTGAGGTTGGAGTGGGTGAGGTCGGCGGAGCCGCCGATCAGCTCGGGCAGCTTCGGACCGAAGGCGTTGAGGGCGTTGTAGGAGTGCTGGCGGGTGGCCAGGCCCTTGTCGGCGGGGGTGAAGCTGGGCAGGTCGGCATCCCAGCCCTGGGGCAGCTCGCCCCGCAGCAGGCGCTCGAATTCCGCCGCTTCGGCCGGGTACTGATCGCGGTAGGTGGCCAGGGTGGTGTTCCACTCCGCCTCGGCACTGGCGCCCCGCTGGATCGCCTGGCGCCAGTGCTCATAGGCCTCGCCGGGCACCTCGAATTCGCCGTAGCTCCACTCCAGCGCCTTGCGGGTGAGCTCGGCCTCATCGGCCCCCAGGGCGGCGCCGTGCACGCCGGCGGTGTTGGCCTTGTTGGGGGAGCCGTAGCCGATGGTGGTGGTGACCTTGATCAGACTGGGCCGATCGGTGACGGCCTTGGCGGCCTCCAGGGCCTCGGCGATCGCCGCCACATCGGTGTTGCCATCGGCCACATGCTGCACGTGCCAGCCGTAGGCCTCGTAGCGCTTGAGCACGTCCTCGGTGAAGGAGACGGCGGTGTTGCCGTCGATCGTGATGTGGTTGTCGTCGTAAAGGGCAATCAGCTTGCCGAGGCCGAGGTGGCCGGCCAGGGAGGCGGCCTCCGAAGCCACCCCCTCCTGGTTGCAGCCATCCCCCATCAGCACATAGGTGTAGTGATCGACCAGGGTGGCGCCGGGGCGGTTGAACTTCGCCGCCAGGTGCGCCTCGGCGATCGCCAGGCCCACGGCGTTGGAGATGCCCTGGCCCAGGGGGCCGGTGGTGACCTCCACGCCGGGGGTTTCAAAGGTTTCCGGGTGACCGGGGGTGCGGGAGCCCCACTGGCGGAACTGTTTGATGTCGTCGAGGCTGACGCTGTCGTAGCCGGTGAGGTGCAGCAGGGCGTAGAGCAGCATGCAGCCATGGCCAGCCGAGAGCACGAAACGGTCGCGGTTGAACCAGCGGGGGTTCTTGGGGTTGTGCCGCAGCACCTTGTCCCACAGGGCGAAGGCCATCGGAGCGCAGCCCATCGGCAGGCCCGGGTGGCCGGAATTCGACTTGTTGATCGCGTCGACCGCCAGGAAGCGGATGCTGTTGACGCACAGACTTTCGACCGAGGTGCTGGGGGCGACGACCATGGCGGGACCGGTGGGTAGGGACTAAGGGGTGGGGGGAGCGGGCAGGGGGGCCGCCGCGCTCAGGTCATGCGGCGGAATGCGAGGCAGACGTTATGCCCGCCGAAGCCGAAGGAGTTGGAGAGCACGACCTGAATGTCGTGCTCGCGGGCCTGGTTGGGAACCACATCCAGATCACAGGCGGGATCGGGGGTGTGGTAGTTGATCGTAGGCGGTACCAGGTTGTGGCCGATCGCCAGAATCGAGGCAACCGCCTCGATGCCACCACTGCCGCCGAGCAGGTGGCCGGTCATCGACTTCGTGGAGCTGACCGGGGTGTGCCGGGCATGCTCGCCGAGAACCGCCTTGATGGCGGCCGTCTCGTTGCTGTCGTTCGCCTGGGTGCTGGTGCCGTGGGCGTTGACATAGTCGACATCCTCGGGCTCCAGCCGGGCATCCGCCAGCGCCAGCCGAATCGCTTCGGCGCCGCCCACCCCACCCGGGGAGGGGGCGGTGATGTGGTGGGCATCGCAGGTGGTGCCATAGCCCACCACTTCCGCCAGGATGCGGGCGCCACGGGCCTGGGCATGCTCGAGCGATTCGAGCACCAGCACGCCCGCCCCCTCACCGATCACGAAGCCATTGCGCTCCAGATCGAAGGGGCGGCTGGCGGTGGCGGGGTCGTCGTTGCGGAACGACAGGGCCTTGGCGCTGGCGAAGCCGGCCACCCCAAGCGGCGTGATCGCCGATTCGGCGCCGCCGCACACCATCGCGTCCGCCAGGCCCAGCTGGATGGTGCGGTAGGCATCGCCGATGGCGTTCGAGCCGGCGGCGCAGGCCGTGGCCACGGCGCTGCTGGGCCCACGCGCTCCCAGGGCGATCGCCGCCAGGCCGGTGGCCATGTTGGGAATCATCATCGGCACGCAGAACGGGCTGACCCGATCCGGTCCGCGATCGGCCAGCACGTGGGCCTGGGTCTCCATCATCAACAGCCCTCCCACCCCGGAGCCGATCGACACGCCGACCCGGTGGGTGTTGGTGGCATCGATGCAGAGACCGGCGTCAGCCACGGCCTGCTTGGCCGCCACCACGCCGAACTGGCAGAAGCGATCCCAGCGCTTGGCCTCCTTCGGCTCCAGGTAGCCGGAGGGATCGAACCCCTTCACCTCGGCGGCGAAGCGGCAGGCGTGGCGCGATGCGTCGAACAGGGTGATGGCGGCCACACCATTGCGGCCACTGCTCAGACCCTCCCAGTACTGGGCGACATCGTTGCCGATCGGTGTGACCGCGCCCAGGCCGGTGACGACGACGCGGCGGAGACCCTCCACCATGGACGCCTCAGGCCTTCTTCTCGAGGATGTACTTCACGGCGTCACCGACGGTGGCGATGCCCTCGGCGGCCTCATCGGGAATCTCGATGTCGAACGCTTCCTCCAGGGCCATCACGAGTTCAACGGTGTCGAGCGAGTCGGCGCCGAGGTCGTTCTGGAAGTTGGATTCCGGCTTCACCTCGCCGGC
>JBIKTO010000099.1:0-7663 GCA_044348065.1 Cyanobium sp. | reverse complement strand
GAGGGCGTGCGCTGCTCCAGCACCGCCAGACAGCTGCCGGCCTTGAACAGTTCGCCAACCTTCAGGGCATCATCGGCGCTGCGCTGGCGGCCACTGATCGTGCCGGCCACATCCGAGCAGGTTTCGATGTGGTCCACCTCGCTGTCGGTGTTTGAGGAATTGAATTTGAGCTTGGTTTTTGCATCGCTGCTATTTGAAAGCAGGTAGTCGAAGGTGGCGCCCACGCTCAGCGCCGCGGCGCCGCTGGTCACGCCGGTGGAGGTGGCCACAATGCCACTGCGCCCGGACCACATCCGACGCGCCTTCCAGATCGAGCCGAGGGCCATCGCATCATCTACAGGATCGATGCGCTGATCGCCGCTGTTGCCTCGCGGCTTCAGCGTGATCTGCCTGGTGGGTCGCAACACAGGATTGACGCGCAGGCCAAGGCCGTTGCCGATCGTGGCGTAGAGCCCACATGCTGTGGAGCTGCTCGGCCGCCAGGCGGCGCAGGCATCGGGGCGGATGACGCCACCGGTGCTGCGCACCTGGAACACATCGGCACCACCGGCGTTCTCTGCATTCCCGATGTCGTTGGCCGCGAGGCGGCCGGCGATGCGATCGCTGGATCGGATCCGGCCGCCTCCCAGGCGGCTGTAGATCGTGACCCGTGCCGCGGCCTCGTTGGCCCCAGCGGTGCCGAGGTCATAGGAGCGCAGGGGGTTGTTGCCGATGGCAAAGCCATTCGGGTCGATGTCGGCCATCGGCCCTTCGCCGAGCATGTAGACGCCGCGGAACAGCGAACCGCCATCCACCGCCACCAGCTGCGACCACAGCAGCTCCAGATTCACCCGGCAGCCGCCGTACCAACCGGCGGGGCGGCCGTTGAGAGCCGGCAGGTACTCACGCCGAGCGAAAGTGATCGGGATGCAGCTGCCCAGCCTTGCCACGTCCTGGGTGGACTCGAAACCCGGCTGGGGTGCGTAACGGGCTCCATCGGTGATGGCGTCGCCTTGGCGCTGGCTGGTGATGATCTGCCCGGGCCGCCGCGGCTTGGGCGCCAGCACGGTGGAGAGCACCGTGTAGCCCACGCTCAGGATGGTGGTGACCAGGGAGACCACGGCGAGCGTGCCGGGATCGCAGGTAGCAACTGGCGGATTCCGCTCAAACTCCGCCGCCGCCGCCCGCTGCCGCTCGATCTGGTATCGCAGCATCTGCTGCTCGTTCCAGCCAAGCAGGTGCGCCAGGAAGGCGTCACCGGGGAGGAGCGGGGGCGGTGATGTCACAGGACCAGGTTGGGCACGGCGCTGACGGGATCGGCCGGCAGGAACTGCAGCCAGCGCCGCACCTGGCAGGCCGCCAGCGGCCGCCAATGAACGCCCATCCCCTGGCTGGTGGTGAGCACTCCTCCCGCCACACATACGCCCAGCGCGATCGGCGCGCCGCCGGCCAGCAACGCCACGTTGAGCGGCATGCCGCCGGGCACCGGCCGGCTGATGGCGAACAGCTCCTCCAGCAGTGGCCGCCAGCGATTGCGGCGCGCGGCCTCATACCACTCCCGCTTGATCTGCAGCGGCCGTGGGGCGTCGTACAGGCCAAGCACGGCGATGGTGAGGCGCAGGCAGTCGGTGCTGCCGTGGCGGTCGGGATCACCGCCCCAGCGGTAGGGCAGGCCCATGTACTGGGTCCAGGGGGCGCTCTGGCTGATGTGCTTCAGCGAAGCCATGGGGATCAGGCGATGAAAATGTTGCCGGTATCGGGCAGCTGGCCCACCAGGTCGGTGGTGAGCCGGCGGCGGGGGGCGTCGCCGCGGATCGCATCCAGCGGTGATGTAAGGGTCACGGTGATCCGTTCGCGCGTCTCGATCGGGCCCAACTGCCAGAGGTGACGGGAGAGCAAGCGCACATCGCTGTCAGCTGGCACGTCGCAGAGCACCACATCGGCGCGGAGCTTCCACTGGTTGTCGCGGGCCTGGGCCAGCACGTTTCGCGCCAGATCGTTGTAGTTGATCACCAGCCGCCCCTGGGAGCGATCGCCGCCGCGAGCACCGGCCGAGTCGCTGATCCGGAAGCCCATCGAAACATGCGGCTGGCCGTCGTAGCTTCTGGTCTGCCCCGTCCAGAGGTTCTGCCAGGCGTAGCCGGGCACTGACACGCCATTGGACTGGAAGGAGATGTAAGCGCAGATGGCGATCATCAGCCCATCCCCACGCTGCGTTGGAAAGTTGGGCTGTTGCGCATGTCGAAGGCCAACGAATCCCGACCTGCCTGTGCCGCGGCCGCGGATGACTCCCGCAGCTGCTGAACCGTGGCGTACTCGATCTGATTTATCACCTGGGTTTCGACAATCAGCCGCAGGGGTCTGGGTTGGACCATCGAGGCCTCCCTGACGCCGCCCGAGGCCTTGAGGAACGGGATGCCGGGGCCTGCCTCCCTGCCGCCGCCCGAGGCCTTGAGGAACGGGATGCCGGGGCCTGCCTCCCTGCCGCCGCCCGAGGCCTTGAGGAACGGGATGCCGGGGCCTCCCTCGCTGCCATTGCCGTCCGCCACGGCAGCACCACCACCTGGGGCGCGCTGGAACGGAACGCCGAGCGCTTGGGTGAGGGTCCGGTTGCTGAAGACCTTCCCGCCGGCCTTGTTGAACCGCACGATCTCCGCGTTCTTCTCGCCCACCAGGTAGTCGAGCCCGTACTGGATATCGCCGCCGCCGGCGAGGCCCGGGGTGAATGCACCGGCTGGAGGGGTGAAGCCCCCCACCCCGCTGATCAGATTTGGGGCGGCGGCAAAGCCCACAGAGGTGATGCTGCTGAACGCCCCCGCCGGCGCGGCGAACGATCCGAGACCCGCGAAGCCACCGAGCAGGCTGGGCAACTTCGCCGCCAAGCCGGCCCACGTGCTGCCGGCATTGCCAGCTGCAGCCGCTCCACCAGCGCCGGCTGCAGCCATGAGCGCATTGGCGGCAGCTAAAAGCCCGCCACCGGCCTGCGTGAGGGTTGCCGCGGCCCCCTGTTGGGCGCTCGCCGCCCCCTGCAGCGCGGCGGCATTGATGTCGACCCCACTGATCGCTTTGAAGATCTGACCCTGCAGCTGAGAGAGCAGGGGGTTGAGCAGGGCATCGAGAGTAGCCTGCATCAGCGTCTGCCCCGCCTGCGCCAGGGCGCCGCTCACTGCCTGGCGCACGTCCCCACCGCTGAGCAGGGCCTGCAGCGCACCCGAAAGGGAGCCACTGATGCTGCCGCTCACTGCGTCGCCTGTGGCGATGCCCAGCTGCCCCTGCGGGGTCTTCATGATCTCGGCGGTGAGGCGGAGCTTCTCCTGCTCGTAACGGAACTGGGCACGCTCGGCCAGCTGCTGCTCGGTGAGGTTCTCCCTTTCCAGCACCTGGGCATCACCGATCGTCTTCCGGGATCCCACGAGGTCTTTAAGTGCCTCGGCAACTTCCCCCTGAACCCGGTTGTTGTCCTTCAGTGCCTGCAGCAAATCCTGCTCTTGGTTGGCGGTGCTGGTTACCGGACCGCCGCTCACGCCAGCTGCAGCACCTCCACCGCCCTGGCCGGCGCCTTGCGCCTTGCGCAAGGCCTCCGCCACCACCTCCGGGGGGATGTTGGCGCCGCCGGTGCGCAGGGTGAATCCACCGCCCAGGTCGGTCGCCCGGATTGCCGACGCAGGCACTGCGGCAGCCGCTGGGCGCCCTCCAGCCGCCATGCCCGCACGGATTGCCGCACCTGGATTGAAGTCCAGATGGCCCCGAGCGTTCCTCAGCTCGTAATGCAGGTGGCTGTTGTTTCCGTCTGGTGTCACCCTCGCAATGAGCTGACCGGCCGACACGCTCTGCCCTTGGGCAACCAGTGGATTCACATGGCCATAGGTGCCTTTGGACCCGTCCTGATACTTGATCACGACAGCACCGCCAGCCTTGCCAAACCCCTTGGCGTAGGCCTGCTCAATCACTCCATTCATCCGCGCCGCCACTGGATCGTTGGGATCCGTCCCCAGATCCTGCCCGGCATGCAACCGGCCGCGGCCGTAGCCCACCCCCTCATTCCAGTTCGGGCCGCCTTTGGTTCCGGGCAAGATGTTGGCCGTCGTCCCAGTCGGCGTTCCAGGCAGCGCCGGCACAATGCTGGCCCCGGCCACCTGCGGGCTGAGGGCGTCCCGCTGCTGGCTCAGCCCCAGCCGGGCGATCTCCGCCATCGTCCGGGCTTTCTCGATCACCAGAGCCACCTGCTCGCCTCGCAGCCGCAGCTCCTGGATCCGCACCTCGCTGTTCTCCCGCATCTGCTGTACCTCCAGCTGGCGGGTCTGCAGCTGGTGTTCCCGCTGCATCTGCTGCTCACGGGCGGCATAGAGGCGCTTCTGCGCCTCGGCCGCATTCTCCATGCCGCTCACGCCGGCCGCGGCCGCGGCGATCTGAGCCTCGATCACCGACGCCGTGCCGCCACCATTGCGGGCGCGGTCCTGGGCCGCCTGCACCTCCGCGAGCCGCTGCGCAGCCTGCACCTCCGCCTTGGCCCGGGTGATAGCGAGCTCGGCCCGGGCCTTCTCCAGACGGCCCTGCTGCTCCTGGAGCTTGAGCTGGCGGTTGATCTCTGCGGTTTGCGCTTCCAACTTCTCCTTTCTCTCGTTCTCTTTGTTGGTGGCGCGGGTGAGCTCGTTGGCAATCTTCTGCTCTGCAGCGCTGATCTGTGCCAGCAGGGCCTGCTGCTCCCTGGTGTACTGGGCCGACTGGCCCTGAATATCCAGCTGCTGCTCCTGCAGGCTGATGCGCTGGGCCTCAAGGCCGTTGATCGTGCCCAGCTGGCCTTCGGCCGCGAAGGCCAGCCGCAGAGCTTCTCGGGCACCTGCAAGCCGCGCCGCGTTTCGGGTGCCCTCGGCGGCCAGCACGTTGAGCTCGCGCGTGAACCCTGCCCACTCGGAGCTGCGTGGCGTGGTGTTGCCCCTCGCCTTGAGGGCAGCCTTTGTGGCCTCGTCCACTCGCACCTGGTCCGCCAGGGCCTCGGCAACCTGGATCTTCAGCTGCTCCTGCTGGATCTTGATCTGCGTTTGCTGGATCAGCATCTGCCGCTCCTGCAGCTCCCGCTCGGTTTGAAGGATGCCTCTCCGCTCAGCGATCGCTTCCCGCTCCTGGCTGAGCTTCAGGTCCGCCAGGCGGGCCTCGGCCGCCATCCGAGCTTCAGGCGATGCCGCAACCTGGACGCCCAGCTCGTAGCCACGGGCCACCAGGGCGCGGCGAGCGGCGGCCACAGCACTCATTGCCTCGGCCATCTCCCTCTGCTTGTTCATCAGGGTCAGGCCCTGCTCCAGTGACTTGATCTCGTTCTGGTAGGCCTTCTGCTTGATGTCGGCCCACGCCTTTGTGATGTTCAGGGCGCGGGTGGATCCGGTGCCGAGCCTGGCGTTCAGCTCTTCCAGGTAGGTTTTGCTCTTGGGATCGAGCTGAAGACTGCGAAGCTCCACAGCTTCGGTGAGACCGGTTTGGCGGTTGAAGTTTTCCCGGAAGTTGATCTGCGCATCCGTGATTTCCTTCTCAGAAGCGCCGGCCGCCTTCATATTCTCGCGCATGTTGGCCAGGCGGTTGTTAAGCACCGTCTGCGCCCACTTCTTGTTCCACTCATCGATGGCCTTGCCGGAGGCTTCTGCCCCTTTGATGACGTTGTCAAAGAACGAGTTCACACCATCGACATTTGCATCAGTGCCTGCGTTGAACAGTGCCTTGATTGGATTGATTGCCCCACCGATTGCGCTTGCTAGATTTTCAGTTCCTTTGGCGAGCAACTCAACGAATCTCGCAATTGTCACCAGCACAGGCTGCAAAACACTGCCCAGAGCTGCGGTGGCGGTGCCAACCACATCCATGATCACCCGACCCACCGACGAGGCAATGGCACCGATCGAGGTGAGAACAGAAACAACTGGGCCCAGCAGCTTGAGGATCGGCCCCACTGCCTCAGCGATGCTCTGGAAGAACCCCGCAAAGCTCTGCTGCAGGTTTTTGAAAGTCACCAGAATGGTTTGCATCATCTGAGCGGTATCCCGCTCCAGTGGCTGCCCCGACTGCGATGCGATTGCCTCGTTCACATCGTCGAAGTTGCTTTTGACATTCGCCAGGCTCAGTGCAAGCACTTTTTGGCCGTCGTAGAGCTTCTCCAGCTTCTTCATCAGGAAGTCGTAGTAGGTGCCCTGCGCCTGCTGCTGCCGTGCGTCCTCACCGGTGATGCCCAGCTTTGTTGCCATCATTGCGTTGCGGTCAATGTTGCCCATCATCAGAGCATTGACCTCTTGGCGAAGTTGATAGCCAGGGATCCCCAGAGTATTCATGCCCGCTGCCAGCCTGGTTGCTAACTTGGCGGAGTTCTCCAGAGTGCCCTTGTCCCCAAGTGCACTGACATTTTGGAGGATTATATTGAAGCCGTCGTATATCTGGCTGGCGGTAGCTCCGCTTATGTTGGCTACCTCTCTCTGGATGCCCTGGTATTCTTTGAGAATTGCACCGCGCACTATCTGCATCTGGCGAGCGGTGCCCTCCACCAGTTTGTTGTCAGGCCCAAGGATCGCGAAGCTCTGAGCCGCGAAGATCCCGGCCTCGGCCACCTGCTTGTTGAGTCGGCCGGCTTCTGATGAGAGCTCTACAAGCGGCGCCATGGCGGCCCTGGCACCTGTAGCCATAACGCCAAAGATTGCATTCAGCCCCATCGCGGCAAGTCCTAGTTGCCCAAGGCCTGGTATTAACGACAGTGCGACTTTACCGAGGCCTCCCAATACAGGAGCGGCGGCGGCAGCGGCGGCGCCAAGGAGTGGTATTGATTTGGAGACCAACCCAAATTTCAGGGCAGCACCCGTAAGTACACCTTGAACAGATTCCAATTCTGCCAGCATTGGCAGCAACCTGGCTGTCACTGCCGCCATGCTCAAAAGGGTGGTGGCTGCGCCGCCAAACCCATTCCCTCCCGATGCACTGCCTGCCACAGTGCCTGCTGCGGCCATGCTCTGGCTCATTTGACGAAATGAGTCCTCGTTCAGCTCAACGCTGCGGCGCAGTTCTTCGACCGTTCGTATCAGATCCTCGTAGCTGCGTTTCGTTTCCGGTGGGGGCGGCGGGATGTTGGGGGCAGGGATCTTCGTCCCTCGCTTCTCCATCTCGGCGATGATCGCCCGCATGTGCGCCAGGTCGCGCTCCAGCGGCTGCATGTCGCCCCGCATGGTCAGCGTGGCTGTCCCGAGGCTGTATTCCCCTCCCCCGCCGCTCTGGGTCAACCCTGCTCATCACTGCTTGGCTCCAGTCTGGGCCCGTGATGATCAGAAGCCGCTGCGCTTGAGCTCCTCCACTGCCAGCACCAGCACCCGCTGAGGCATCTGGCCGTTGCTGATCAGCCAACGGATGGCCGCGGCCGTCTCCTCCGTGATGCGGGCATGCTTGCCCGGCGCATCGGTGATCTGGAACGGCAGGAATTGATCCTCGCTGCGGGTCTTGCTGCCCAGCCCCGGGAAGGCGGCGATCTCCACCATCGCTGCAAACCGGGCCATGGTGGTGCTGAGCTCGTTGGTGCGCTTCGCCCGTTCCTTCAGTGCCCAGCGATGGGCCTTCAGCACGGCGTCCACCGGCTGGAAGGGGAACCGATCGGCATGCCAGCGAGGGTCTTGCGTGAGGCCACTGGTGAGGGTCAGCTGGATCTCGTCCCAGTCGG
>JBIKTO010000004.1:0-21448 GCA_044348065.1 Cyanobium sp. | reverse complement strand
CCTGAGTCATGAAGTTCCCTGGCTCTGGCGTTTTCATGCCGTCCACCATTCCGCTCCCCATATCGACTGGCTGGTCAACAGCCGCGCCCACCCCTTCGATATGGCGTTCGGCCGCTTTTCCGCCCTCGTGCCTGTATACCTGATCGGCCTGGCCCAGCCCAGTGATTCCAGCCCCGATCTGCTGCCGATGCTCTACACGTTGATCGCCACCACCTGGAGCTTCTTTGTGCATGCCAATCTCAATTGGCGGCTGGGCTGGCTGGAACACCTGGTGGCCACACCCGCTTTTCATCACTGGCACCACACCAACGAAGCTGGGCGCTACCTCAATAAAAACTACGCCACTTTCCTGCCCCTGCTGGACAGGCTCTTCGGCACCCATTATCTGCCCCGTCAACGCTGGCCTCGCTCCTATGGTCTCCCCCTGGCCCAGGCTGACAACCTTGAGGAGACCGCCATCGCCTCCTGAAGGGTGCGCTCAGCGCCGCCGCCTCACGCCTTGCTGGTGAGCACCCCTCGCCGCCGGTTGGGGAACAGCTCGCGGCAGAGCGGGCAGACGGTGCCATCGCAGCCGCGGGCGCTGCAGTGCTCGCGGCCGTAGAAGATGATCTGCAGGTGCAATTTGTTCCAGGCCTGGCGCGGGAACAGGCGCTTGAGATCGGTTTCGGTGCGCACCACGCTCTCGCCACCGCTGAGGCCCCAGCGCTGGGCCAGGCGATGGATGTGGGTGTCCACCGGGAAGGCGGGCACGCCGAAGGCCTGGGCCATCACCACCGAGGCGGTCTTGTGGCCCACGCCGGGCAGGGCCTCGAGGGCTTCGAAACTGGCGGGGACCGCGCCGCCATGCCGTTCGAGCAACAGCTCCGAGAGGCGCTTCACGTTCCTGGCCTTGGTGCGGGCCAGCCCCAGCTGGCGGATGTGGCCCAGGATCGTGGCCTCGCTCAGGGCCGCCATCGCCGCCGGATCGGGGCCGGCCGCAAACAGGGCGGGGGTGACCTCATTCACCTTCTTGTCGGTGCACTGGGCGCTGAGCAGCACCGCGATCAGCAGCGTGAAGGGATCGCTGTGGTCGAGGGGCACGGGGGTTTCGGGGTAGAGCTCCTCAAGCCGCCGCAGGATCAGGGCGGCCCGCTCCGCTTTGCGCAAGGTCGAATCGAGAGGGGTGCCCTGAAGCTAGGCAGCCGCCGGTTTGTAGGCTCGGCCCAGCGCAGATCCGCCATGGGCAGCAGCTTCGGCACCCTCTTCCGCATCCACACCTTCGGGGAATCCCACGGCGGCGGGGTGGGGGTGATCGTGGATGGCTGCCCGCCAAGGCTGGAGCTGGATCTGGCGGCGATCCAGGCGGACCTCGACCGCCGCAAACCCGGCCAGAGCCGGATCACCACGCCCCGCAGGGAGGCGGATCAGGTGGAGATCCTCAGCGGCCTGCTGGATGGCGTCACCCTGGGCACGCCGATCGCGATGCTGGTGCGCAACCAGGACCAGCGCCCCCAGGACTACCAGGAGATGGCGGTGGCCTTCCGCCCCTCCCACGCCGATGCCACCTACCAGGCCAAGTACGGCATCCAGGCCCGCAGCGGCGGCGGCCGCGCTTCGGCGCGGGAAACCATCGGCCGGGTGGCGGCCGGGGCCATCGCCCGCCAGCTGCTGGCCAAGGCCCACGGCACCGAGGTGATCGCCTGGGTGCGGCGCATCCACGACATCGAGGCCGAGGTGGATGGCGAACGGGTGAGCCGCGAGGACGTGGAGGCCACCATTGTGCGCTGCCCCGATGGCGCGGTGGCTGAGCGGATGATCGAGCGGATCGAGGCGATCGGCCGGGAGGGGGATTCCTGCGGCGGCGTGATCGAATGCCTGGTGCGCAACCCGCCGGTGGGGCTGGGGATGCCGGTGTTCGACAAACTGGAGGCGGATCTGGCCAAGGCGCTGATGTCGCTGCCGGCCACCAAGGGCTTCGAGATCGGCTCGGGCTTCGCCGGCACCCTGCTCAGGGGCAGCGAGCACAACGACGCCTTCCTCCCCAGCGAAGAGGGCCGCCTGCGCACCGCCACCAACAATTCCGGCGGCATCCAGGGGGGCATCAGCAACGGCGAACCGATCGTGATCCGGGTGGCCTTCAAGCCCACCGCCACGATCCGCAAGGAACAGCAGACGATCGATTCGGACGGCAACGCCACCACCCTGGCGGCCAAGGGCCGCCACGACCCCTGCGTGCTGCCGCGGGCGGTGCCGATGGTGGAGGCGATGGTGGCCCTGGTGCTGGCGGATCACCTGCTGCGCCAGCGGGGGCAGTGCAGCCTGTGGTGAAGCAGCAACGGATCAAGCAACCCCAGGCGACTGAAATCCGCGGCGGCTAACTAGGGTAGAGAATGAGCTAGCTAGCAAACGATGAAAACGGGGCCGCAGCGGATTCAGGCGGCGCACAAGCCAGAGTCGCCGCATGGGCCAGCGGCGGCCGTGCCACTCGCCGAGGCGAAGAACCGGTTGTCGGCGCTGGTGGACCTGGTGGCGCAGGGGGAAGAGGTCACCATCAGCCGCCGGGGCGTTCCCGTGGCGCGCCTGGTGCCGCTGGCCGCCCGGGAGGGCGCCACGACAGAGCGCCTCCAACGGGTGCAGGCCGCCGTGGAGAGGCTGCTGCAGCTGCGGGAGGGTCTGGTCCTGGAGGGAGACCTGCGGGCCATCGCCCGGGAGGGTCTCGATTGAGCCAGACGCCACCGAACCAGACCAGGGAAGGCACCTCGTTCGTGCTCGACAACTCCGTGCTGTGCGGCTGGTTCCTGGCCAACCAGGCCAGTGAGTACGGCGACGCCATCGCCCGCCAGCTGAGCCAGTTCGACGCCCATGCCCCGTGGCTGCTGCACCTGGAATTCAGCAATGTGCTGCGGACCGCCTGCCGGCGCGGAACCCTGCAGATCGTCCTGGCTCGCGCGATTGTGGACCAGATCACGCAGTTGCCGATCCGGATCGATGGCTCACCGCCGACGCCAGCGGCGCTGTTGAGCCTGGCGTTGCGCTTCAACCTCACCAGCTACGACGCGGCCTATCTGGAGCTGGCCCTGCGGCTGCAGCTGCCGATCGCCACCCGGGATGCGGATCTGGCGGAAGCGGCCTGGGCCGCTGGGGTGGGGGTGATGCCGGGATGAGCGGCCGTCCATGGTCCGTCACCACCCAGCGGTTCCCCGCTCGCCTCCACCTGGCTTGGCGATCCGCTCGCCATCGAGGGAGGGCGGTGGGCTTCAGGGAGAGCCTGCAGCAGCCAAGTGATTGCTGACTGGCCGCAGCCCGAGGGCCCCACGCAGCTGCGGCCAGGCCTTCTCCAGATCCCCCAGCGCCGACCCCAGCGCCACCGCATCCACCCCGGCCGCCAGCCAGGGGGCCACATCCGCCGGTCCCAGCCCACCGGCGGCGATGCAGAAGGGCAGCGGCGGGCCCAGGGGTTCGCGCAGGCGCCGCCAGTGGTCGATGCCCACACTCACCGCCGGGAACAGCTTCACCAGGCGGCAGCCCAGACGGCGGGCCGCATGCACCTCGCTGGCGGTCATCACCCCCGGCACCAGCACCAGATCGTGCGCCGCGGCGGCCCTGAGCAGGCTGGCCTCCAGCACCGGCGACACCGCGTAATGACAACCGGCCGCCGCCGCCGCCGCCACACCCTCGGGCTCGCACACCGACGCCGCCCCCAGCTCCAGCTCCGGGAAGCGGGCCACCAGGACCGCCATCTCCTCCTCCCAGCCCCCCCCGGCCTGCCAGGCGATCTCCACATGGCGGAGTCCCAGCGCCTGCAGACGCTGCAGCTGGGGTTCGGCCGCCAGCGGGGTACGGGGCCGGAGCACCACCAGCAGGGGCTGGCGGCGGAGCGATTGGATCAGGCGATCGGCGTTGGGCATGAACGCCATCCTGCCCCGGGGTCCGGTTCTCACCTGAATGCAGGAGCGAGCCACAAAAAACCCTCCGCTGGCAGCGGAGGGCAAGGGGCGAAAAGCGATGGCCTCAGACGTATTCCGCCACCTTCACATCCCGGTTGATCAGCAGCTCCTGCAGCTCCTCGGCATCCACCGTTTCCTTCTCCACCAGCAGCTCGGCGATCTCATCGAGCACCGGCCGGTTGGCGGTGAGCACGGCGGTGGCCCGGCGGTAGGCCTCGGCCACCAGCTCACCCACCTCGTCGTCGATGGCGGCGGCGGTCTCCTCGGAGAAGTCGCGCTCGGCGGCGATGTCGCGGCCGAGGAACATGCCGCCCTGGCTGCGGCCCAGGGCCACCGGTCCGAGCTTGTCGCTCATGCCGAAGCGGGTGACCATCTGGCGGGCGACGCGGGCCACCTGCTGCAGGTCGTTGGAGGCGCCGGTGGTGACCTCATCCTCGCCGTAGACGATCTCCTCGGCCACACGACCGCCCAGGGCCACCGCCATCTGGTTCTGCAGATAGGCGCGCGAGTACAGGCCCGATTCCATCCGCTCCTCGCTGGGGGTGAAGAAGGTGAGGCCGCCGGCATTGCCGCGGGGGATGATCGAGATCTTCTGCACCGGGTCGTAATCCGGCATCAGGGCGCCCACCAGGGCATGGCCGGCCTCGTGATAGGCCACCAGGCGCTTGCGTTTCTCGCTCATCACCCGATCCTTCTTTTCCGGACCCGCCATCACCCGCTCGATGGCGTCGTTCACCTCGTCCATCGAGATCTCGCTGAGCTGGTGACGGGCCGCCAGGATCGCCGCTTCGTTCAGCAGGTTGGCCAGGTCGGCACCGGTGTAGCCGGGGGTGCGGCGTGCCACCTTGTCGAGGTCCACATCCTTCGCCAGGGTTTTGCCGCGGGCGTGCACCTCAAGGATCTGCAGGCGGCCGGCGTAATCGGGGCGATCCACCACCACCTGGCGGTCGAAGCGGCCCGGCCGCATCAGGGCCGCATCCAGCACGTCCGGGCGGTTGGTGGCGGCCACGATGATGATGCCGGTGTTGCCCTCGAAGCCATCCATCTCGGTCAGCAGCTGGTTGAGGGTCTGCTCCCGTTCGTCGTTGCCGCCACCCAGGCCAGCGCCCCGCTGGCGGCCCACGGCGTCGATCTCATCGATGAACACGATGCAGGGGGCGTTTTTCTTGGCCTGCTCGAACAGGTCGCGCACCCGGCTGGCGCCCACACCCACGAACATCTCCACAAACTCGGAGCCGGAGATCGAGAAGAAGGGCACGCCCGCCTCACCGGCCACCGCCTTGGCCAGCAGGGTTTTGCCGGTGCCAGGAGGGCCCACCAGCAGCACCCCCTTGGGGATCTTGGCGCCGACGGCGGTGAAGCGATCCGGGTTCTTGAGGAAATCCACCACCTCGGTGAGCTCCAGCTTCGCCCCCTCGATGCCGGCCACATCGCCGAAGGTCACCTGCGTCTGGGGTTCCATCTGCACCCGCGCCTTGCTCTTGCCGAAATTCATGGCCGGGTTGCCGCCACCACCCTGGGCGCGGCGGAGCAGGAAGAACAGACCTCCGAGCAGAAGCAGCGGGAAGAGCAGGCTACCGATCGCCTGCTGCCAGGGGGGCGCCTGGCGGCTGGGCTGCACGGCGATGTCCACGTTGTGGTCGTTGAGCAGCTTCAGCAGGTCCTTGTCGGGGGCGAGGTTCACGTTGGCTCGCTGGCCATCGTTCTCCACCACCAAGGCCGTGCCGGTGTCCGGGGAGAGGAGCACGCGGGAGACCTCGTTGGCCTGGACGGCCTCGACGAAATCGCTGTAGCGCAGGGTGCGGGTGGGGGTGGCGGTGCGATTGGAGCCATCCACGAAGGCCGTGCCGACGGCGATCAACACCACCACCAGGAGGACGTAGAGGCCCGCGTTGCGCCAGCGTTTCTTCACGAGGGTGTCTCCGCTGAGAACTGAGTAAACGAATGTTAACGCCACCGGCGCTGGGAGCCGCCGGTGGATCCGTGGGGCGTCAGGCCGAGGCCCGCAGCACCTCCACCACGCTACGGAAGGCGAACCATTCCGGGATCTCCTCGCCGCCGCGCAGCATCTTGCGGAACTGGGTGCCGCTCAGCTTGCGCACGTGCAGCCCCCGCGCCTCCGCGTGCTCGGCCGTGACGTAGCCCTCCTCCTCCGTGTACACCAGGTTGAGGGAGGGCACGGTCTCCATCCCCAGCTCGGGGGCGTTCTCCCGGGCGAAGTCCTGGGCCTGGTAGGGGCCGTAGAAGTCGTCGCCGGTGCGGGACGACTTGCAGCCCGCCATGTCGCGGCCGATGATGAAGTGGCTGCAGCCGTAGTTCTTGCGGATCAGCATGTGCTGCAGCGCCTCCCGCGGGCCGGCCATGTGCATGGAGTAGGGCAGGTACGCCCAGCGGATGCGCGGGTTGTCCACCTCCTCGGCCAGGCGCTCGTAGGTCTGGAAGCGCACCTCACCGGCGATGTCGTCGTCCTGGGTGGGGCCGCAGGTGGGATGCACCAGCACCACCGCCCCCTCACTCACGTTGGTGGCGTGCAGGGCGCGGGTGAACAGCTCGTAATGGGCCCGGTGGATCGGGTTGCGGCACTGGAAGGCCACCACGTCTTCGTTCGGCGGCAGGGTGGCGCGCACTTCAGCAGGGGTGCGGCAGGGGAATACCCGCTGGGGCAGATCCAGGCCCTGCAGCCGGCCGCCGAAATAGAAGCGGCCCCGCTCGGTGGCGATCATCCGCACCGCCGGGTGTTCCAGGGAGGTGGTGCCGTAGCAGCCCCAGGCCTCCTTCACCTTGTCGGGCTCCCAGCGGCTCTCCACCGTGAGCACCGCCAGCTCCTGCCCCCGGTAGGTAAGCAGCAGCCGCTCACCGATGGCGATGCTGGCGTCGTCGCTGTCGAAGACGATCGGCAGGCCGAACAGCAGGCCGCTGCTGGTGCGATGGCGCTCCACCACCGCTTCGTAATCCTCCTGGTGCATGAAGCCGCGCAGGGGGGAGAAGCCGCCCACCACCAGCAGCTCCACATCGCAGGCGTTGCGATCGGTGCACTCCACCACCCGATCCACCCCGGCCCGCACCGCCTCGCGCTGGTCGTCCGCCACCCGCAGGTCCACCAGGCTGCCGCCGTGGGGGCTGATCAGCCCGGAGGCGCGGGAACCGGCGGATTGGGCGAGCGACATGGCGACGGTCCGCTTGGCAACACAACAAAGATTCTCCCAGACCGGCCTCCCATGAAAAAAGGGGCCGTGACGGCCCCTGCTGAACCAGCGCGGCTGGTTCAGACCTTCTCAAGGCGGCCGTAGAGATCGCCGGTGATCTTCACGTCCATCGGGTCCTTGGAGCCCATGTCGGTGTCGGAGGGCTGAATGGCGGTGAACACGCCGGCGAACTCACCGGTTTCGGCATCGACCCTGGTGATCGAGAAGTTCATGGTGCCGGTGCCATCCACGTAGCGCTTGATGTTCTCCCGCAGGATCTCCTCGTTGCCGGAGCCAAGGGCCACCAGACCCTGGGCGTACTCCACGCCGGTGGTCAGACCCCGGCCCTTGGGATCGAGGAAGTTGGAGGTGCGGTAGCTGGGCACGCGGTAGCTGCCGGTCAGATCGGTGCTGGTGGTGAGGGCGGAGCCGCTGCCCTCGGCGAGCAACTCCTTGCTGGAGAAGGCGAAGGGCACCTCCTCACCGCCGGGCAGCAGCACGGTGGCGATCTGGAAATCGATGCCGCCGAGCTCCTGGAAGGTGAGCTTGTCGCCGCTCACCTCCAGGTCGCCGTACACCTGATCCAGGCTGGAGGTGGCGCGGGTGAGGATCTTGCCAGCCACGAACTGGGCTTCCTGCCGCTTGTTCGCCGGCTCACCCTTCACGAACACCTCGGTGGGATGCATGCAGATCTCGCGCAGCTGGTAGCGGCTGCCGCTGTCCAGGGGGATCGAACCGCGGGCGGTTTCGGGCAGGGTGGGACATTCGTTGGCCAGGCCGGTGTTGTGAATGTCCGCGTAGGTGAGACTGGAGCGGTCGACAGCCTTGGCCCCGCCGCTGCATGCGGTCACCAGGGTGAGACACAGCGCCAGCATGAGGGCCAGCAAGGGACGGAAACGCATGGGGAGAAGCCGCAGAGACAGGGAGAGAACTGGGCCGCGGCCGATCCTACCGGTGTCGCTCGCCATCCCTGATCACTTGCGGGAGCTCTCAACAACCTGTATGAGAGAGCGATGATTCCGCCCTCCTCCTCTCCCCCCTCCCCCGCCACGCCCGAAGATCCGCGGCTGGATGCGGCACTGGCGAACCTGAAGGTCCTGGCCCTGGAGCTCCAGGATCAGCCGGAAGCCCTGCTGGCTCTGCTGCGACGCCTTGAGCAGCTGCATCGCCAGATCCAGGATGGCCCCTTCCGGGCCTGCCTGCCTGAAGACCGCAATCGCCTGTTCGCCCTGCTGGAGGCGATGGAGCGCAGCGGTGGCTGGCCCTACATCCCCCGTCTGCAGCTGCGCACCTTCCTCGGCCTGCTGCAGCGGGAGGGCTCAGACGGCGACTCGCTTGCCGCCTGAGGCGGCGGCTCAGTCCTCGTCAAACGGTTCCTGATCCACCAGGTGCAGGTAGGGCCGGGCCAGTTCGGGGCGATGGATCGCCAGGGCCCGCAGCAGATGCCAGTCCTGGAGGCAGTCGAACGGGGTGGGGTAGTCGTCGTTCTCCAGCCGCTGAGCCAGGGCGGCGACCGCCGCCTCATCGAACCCGGCGAGCCGCTCCTGGGTGATGGGCGCTGGGGATGCAGCCGGAAAATCAGACACGGCGACGGGAGGCAGGGGGCTGGGAGCGATAATGGCGGGCGACGGGGAATTAGCTCAGCTGGTAGAGCGCTGCGATCGCACCGCAGAGGTCAGGGGTTCGAGTCCCCTATTCTCCATTCCAACGTGCCGGCCACTTCAGTCACGGTACCGCCACGTCGGGCCCCAGCCTCCCCTCCCGTGGCCCCTCGCCCTGGCCTGTCTGTCGGCGATGCCTGGGCTGTCTGTCGGCGATGAAGTAAAAGAAGGGCCAGAACCGGACCGCAGCAATGTCCCAATCCAAGCGCGAGCAGGTGGTCAGCCACCTGCGCTACATCCGCCAGGAGCTGCGGGAGATGCACCAGGGAGTCATGGAGGACGGCCTGCTGCCGGAGGCCGGCGAGGTTCGAGGTGTGATGGCGCAGATGGAGGCCCTGCTGGAACTGCTCGAGGGCAAGGGCTCCCGCAAGAAGGATGGCGACCTCTGAGACCCTGACCGACGCCGTCAAGTCCCGGGGAGGACGCTCCGGCCAGCGGCCGCTCCACCTTGCCTGATTCGGTCACGGTTGGTTTGCTGAGGTCGTCCCCATCACCCCGCCCGGGCCTCCCAGGAGCCGGGCTTTTTTATTGGCATCCCCTATCGGTGGGGGCAAAACACAACCAAGACGCCAGAGATGGTGTAGACAGGGTCTGCAGGGCCTCGGCCGGGTGATGGGGATCACCGCCAGGGGCCGGCTCCGCCGCCGGCCCTCCCTGCCCCCTTTCCACACCCCGTGAGCCCGCGCGGCACCTCCGCCACCATCCGCTACCAGCAGACCCGCTTCCAGCAGCGGGTGGCCCAGGCCGGGGATGGGTTGGTGCTCTGGGCCACCAACCCCTGGCGGCGAGCCTCCCTGCTGCTGATCGTGCTGCTCAGCGGTTTCGCCATCGGCAGCGGGCTCGGGGCGATCACTGGCGCCCTTTCCAGCATCGATCAGCTCTCGGCTCTCGCCTGCGTGCTGGCGATCGAAGCGGCGGCGCGCCTGCGGGGCCGCCTGCGCCGCCGGCCCGAACGGCTGCCGCTGCAGATCCTCGACATGGCCCGGATGGGGCTGCTCTACGGCCTGCTGATCGACGGCTTCAAGCTGCTCTGAGGTCGGGATCGGCCACATCCACGGCGGCGAGCAGGTACAGCAGGGCCATCCGCACCGGAATCCCGTTGCGCACCTGCTCCTCCACCAGGCTGATCTCGGGGTCGTCGAGCAGATCGCCCGCCAGCTCCACCCCCCGGTTCACCGGCCCCGGATGGAGCACCGGCACCGGCCGGCCGCAGAGCGCCAGGCGCCCGTGGCTGAGGCCGAAGCGGCGGTGATAGGCGTCCAGGCTGGTGAGCAGGTGCTGCTGCATGCGCTCCTTCTGCAGCCGCAGGGTCATCACCGCGTCGGCGCCGGGCAGGGCCTCCTCCAGGCTGCGGCAGAGGCGCACCGGCCCGCGGCTGGCCACCGGATCCTGGAGCTGGCCCGGCGGGGGCGCGTCCACGAAGCGGGCGAAATCGTCCGGCACCAGGGTGGCGGGGCCGCAGAGCACCACCTCCGCCCCACAGGCGGTGAGCGCCCAGAGGTTGGAGCGGGCCACCCGGGAGTGGAGCACGTCGCCGACGATGACGATGCGGCGGCCCGCCAGGCTGGCGGGCGAAGGGTTGGCGGGCTCGAAATGGCGGGCCAGGGTGAACAGATCGAGCAGGCCCTGGCTGGGATGGCTGTGCAGCCCATCGCCGGCGTTGAGCACCGCCACCCGCTCACCGGCCCGCTCCAGATCGCGGGCCAGCGTGCGGGGCACCCCGGCACAGCGGTGACGCACCACCAGCACGTTGGCCCCCATCGCCACATAGGTGAGGGCCGTATCCAACAGGCTCTCCCCCTTGCTCAGGGAGCTCGAGGAGGGGGAGAAGCTCTGCACGTCCGCTGAGAGGCGGCGGGCGGCCAGCTCGAAGCTGCTGCGGGTGCGGGTGCTGGGCTCGAAGAAGAGGCTGGTCATCAACCGCCCCTGCAGGGCGGGCAGCTTGCGGGCGCCG
Organism: Cyanobium sp.; assembly: GCA_044348065.1. GTDB lineage: Bacteria > Cyanobacteriota > Cyanobacteriia > PCC-6307 > Cyanobiaceae > Cyanobium. The sequence goes on along the minus strand of JBIKTO010000004.1, from coordinate 10,722 downwards.
GCCACCGGCAGGGCCCGGAAACGCTGAGCCAGTTCCAGAACGGTGGCGAAGTCGCCGACCGAGAAGGACGCCAGATCCAGCACATGGCGATGGGACCAGCCGCTCAACGCTCCCGCTGCGCCTTCATCCCCCAACCGTAGGGGTCAGCAGGGACGCCAGCCACTCCTGCGGGGGGGTGCGATCGCCCCGCACCCGCCGGCTGACGCTGCGGCTGCGGCGCAGGTACCAGCGCCAGGGCAGCTCCTGCCCCTGGGAGACGCCGATGCGAACGCCACAGACCAGGGGGTCGTCACCGGCGGCCCGCTCCGCCGCCAGGGCGGCGGCCAGGGCCGGTGGCGGTGGTGCCAGCCAGAGCCCGGAATCCGGGCTGGCCGGGAGTCCATCGTGGCGGCGATCGATGCCGAAGTGTCGGGCGAGCAGGCCCGGGCCGGCGGCACTGCGCTCCGGGGCCCCCGGCACGGCCACGGCCCGCAGCAGCACGCCATTGGCCCAGTCAGCCCGGTCGGTGACCACATTCACGCAGTGGTGAACGCCATAGCTCACATACACATAAAAACGCCCGGGCTCGCCAAACAGCGTTTCATTGCCGGGGCTGCGGCGGCGATGGCCGTGGCAGGCGGGTTCCTCCTGGGAATAGGCCTCCGTTTCCACGATCACGCCCCACAAACAGGCAGCACCCGGTTGCCCTTTCACCAGACGGCAACCAATCAGCTCGGGTGCAACGCGCTCCGCGGGGCGGGCGAAGAAATCGCAGGGGAGGTGCTGGGTCGTCAGGGGGACGATGGGAGTGACAGAAGGGTCAAGCAGCTAACAGAGTAGTGAACAATGGCCGGCAATCACCCCGCTGGTTGGCCCGCAGACTGCCAATCACAACCCGCTCAAGATCATCCGCAGCACGATCGATCGACAGCCAATCCAAGGCAAAAAGCCGCGCGTGCTGACCCGCACCAGCGGGGGCGCTCGACGCCGTGGCAGGCCTGAATGAAAGACCTGGAGGGTAGGGAAAACAGACAAAACGATAAACTCCGAAACCTCCCCATCCTGCCTGGTCTGGCGATCCCGGCCCCCTCGTGACCCAGCCCATGGATCCTTCTGACAGCCTCCTGCCCGGTGATGCAGCCGCTGTGGACGCCCTGATTGCAAACCTTGAGCTGCAAGGGGCGGAAGCCCTCTGTCGCGCCCGCATCGCCGCAGGGCTCGCCGACGCCAGCACCCATCGGCAGCTGGCCGCCATCTGCGGCCAGACCGGCCGCTGGCCGGAGCTGCGGGAGCACAGCCTGCGGGCCCTCGCCCTCGATCCGGAGGATCCCCGGGCCCACAACCTCCTGGGCCTCGCCCACCGACAGGCGGGGGAAGCCGAGGAGGCCATCGCCTGTTTCGGCCGGGCCCTGGCGATCCGACCCGCCTACCCCGGAGCGCTCAATCATCTGGGCATCACCCTGCAGGAGCTGGGGGATCAGCCCGGCGCGATCGACGCCTATCGCCGCGCCATCGCCGCCCAGCCCGACTTCGCGGAAGCCCACAGCAACCTCGGTCACTGCCTGGCGCTGGCGGGGCAGAGCGAAGCCGCCCGCCGCAGCCTGGAGCGGGCCCTGAGCCTGCGGCCGGAGCTGGCGGATGCCCACAACAACCTGGGCCACCTGCTGCTGGCGGAGGGGGAGCTGGACGATGCGATCGCCGCCTTCTCCCGGGCGATCAACCTGCAGAGCGGCCATGTGGAGGCCCACGTCAACCGGGCCCAGGCCCTGCTGCTGGCGGGGGACTACCGCCAGGGCTGGGTGGACTACGAATGGCGGCTGGCGGCCAGAAGGCCGGTGATCGCCCATCCCCCGCCGGACTCCGCCCGCTGGCAGGGGGGACCGCTGGCGGAGGGGGAACGGCTGCTGCTTGTGGCCGAGCAGGGGCTGGGGGACACCCTGCAGTTCGCGCGCTACGTGCCCCTGCTGCGCCAGCGGGGCATCGCCACCCGCCTCTGCGCCCCGCAGGCGTTGCATGGCCTGCTCCAGGCCAGCGACCTCGACAGCCAGCCCCTCAGTCCGGAGGAGGGGGATCTTCAGGGGCTGGGTGCCTGGCTGCCGCTGCTCTCCCTGCCGGGGCTGCTGGGGGTGAGCGCCGACCAGCCCCTCGCCAGCGACCCCTATCTGCGGCCCACCCCCGAGCGCATCGACCACTGGCGGCGGCAGCTGGCGGCGGAACCCCGCCCGCTGATCGGACTGGGCTGGCAGGGCAATCCCCAGGCGGAGGCCGGCACCCACCAGGGCCGCTCCCTGCCCCTGGAAACCCTGGCCCCACTGGCCGCGGCCACGGGGGGCACCTTTCTGTCACTGCAGAAGGGGGCAGGGTCCGAGCAGCGGCAGCACTGCTCCTTCCGCCACCGCTTCGCGCGCTGCCAGGACGCGGTGGACACCTGCTGGGACTTTCTCGACAGCGCCGCCCTGGTGGCCTGCTGCGACCTGGTGATCAGCTCCGACTCCGCCGTGGCCCATCTGGCCGGAGGCCTGGGCCAGCCCACCTGGCTGCTGCTCAAGCACAGTCCCGACTGGCGCTGGGGCCTGACGGGTGAGGACAGCGTCTGGTACCCCTCCATGCGCCTCTTCCGGCAGCGCCAGCCCGGCGACTGGGGCGAGGTGATCGAGCGGGTGGCCGCTGCCCTGGCGAGCCACGCCCTGGCCCCGATCCTGGTGCCCGTCTCCCTCGGGGAGCTGGTGGACAAGATCACGATCCTGCAGATCAAGGAGGAGCGCCTGGCGGGCGACGCCCTGACCAACGTGCGCCAGGAACTCGCCGCCCTGCGCCACGCCCTCGCCGGCCTGAAGCTGGCGATCGACCCGGAGCTGGTGGAGGCTCTGCAGCAGACGAATGAGCGGCTGTGGCGGATCGAGGACGACATCCGCGAGCAGGAACGGCGCCAGGATTTCGGTGAACGCTTTGTGGAGCTCGCACGCTCGGTGTACCAGGAGAACGACCGGCGCGCGGCCCTGAAGCGGCGGATCAACACCAGCTATGGCTCAGCCCTGATTGAGGAGAAGAGCTATGCCACCTACTGACCTGCCAGCCGCGGCCGGCGATGGCGATCCCGCCACCACGGCGATCGAGGCCCTGATCGAACGGGGGGATCTGGAGGCGGCGGAGCGTCTGTGTCGCCAGCGGATTGCCGACGGCGCCAGGGATGCATCCCTCCACACCAGCCTGGCCGGCCTCTGCGGCCGTGGCGGCCGCTGGCCGGAGCTGCGGGAGCAGGTGGGCCTGGCCCTCGCCCTCGATCCGGAGGATCCCCGGGCCCACAACCTCCTCGGCGTGGCCCAGCGGCAGGCGGGCGATCTCGACGGCGCCATCGCCAGCTACCGGCGGGCGCTCGCCAGCAGGCCCACCTACGCGGGGGCCCACAACAACCTGGCGATCGCCCTGCAGGAGCGGGGTGATCTGGAGGAGGCGACCCACCACTACCGCCGGTCCATCGCCCTGAATCCCAACCAGGCCAGCGCCCACACAAACCTGGGCATGCTGCTGCTGCTCCAGGGTCAGTTCGCCCAGGGCTGGGCGGAGTACGACTGGCGCCACGCCATGCCGGAGGCCGGCTGGGGGTTGCACGTGCGGCCCCGCACCCCGCCGTGGGATGGCCTCCGGCCGCTGGCACCCGGGGAAACCCTGCTGCTGATCTGCGAGCAGGGGCTCGGCGACAGCCTCCAGTTCATGCGCTACGCCCTGCCGCTGCGCCAGCGGGGGGTGGCGGTGCGGCTCTGCGCCCAGGAACCGCTGCACGGGCTGATCCGCGCCTCCGGCCTCGACCCGGCGCCGATCGCGCCGGCGGCGGTGGATCCCGAGCACACCGATCCCTGGCTGCCGCTGCTCTCCCTGCCCGGGGTGCTCGGGGTCAGCGCCGAGAACCCGCTGCTGCAGGAGCCCTACCTCCAGGCTCCGCCCGAGCGGCTGGAGCACTGGCGCCAGCGGCTGGCGGGCGAAGCCAGGCCCCTCATCGCCATCGCCTGGCAGGGCAATCCGCTGCCGGAGCGCACGACGCTGCGGGGGCGCTCCCTCCCCCTGGAGGCCTTCGCGCCGCTGGCGGAGCGCACGGGCGCCCGCCTGATCTCCCTTCAGAAGGGCTTCGGCGCGGAGCAGCTTGAGGTGTGCCCGTTCCGGGATCACTTCGTGGCCTGCCAGCCGGAGGTGGACGCCACCTGGGATTTCCTCGACGCCGCCGCCATCCTGGCCTGCTGCGACCTGGTGATCAGCTCCGACACCGCCCTGGCCCATCTGGCGGGGGGCCTGGGGCGGCCCACCTGGCTGCTGTTGCGGGACATCCCTGATTGGCGCTGGGGTCTGGCGGGGGAGGGCAGCGTCTGGTACCCCTCCCTGCGCCTGTTCCGGCAACGCCAGCCGGGGGACTGGGGCGAGGTGCTCGAGCGGGTGGCCGGGGAGCTGGAGGGTCTGCAGACGATCCAGTCCCTGCTGGCGCCAGGCTGAGCGAAGCCGGGGGCCGCCGGGGGGCGGCAGGCAGGCCCGACTCCCGCCAGACTGCAGGCACGACGATCCCTGACCATGGAACCGGCCAGCTTCAATCTCGGCACCGTGCTGCTGGTGGGCAGCGGCCTGTTCTGCCTCGCCACCCTCTACTTCGGCACCAAGGGCGGCTACTACGACAGCGACGACTACGACGGCAACGGCACCGCCCACTGAGGCCTGTCCGTCGTTTCAGCCCGCCGTGAGCGCCATGACCCTTCCGCCCGCCGAGGAGATCCGCCTGCAGCTGCGCAGCTGGCCGGAGGTGGAGACCTACCTGGAGCGCTGCCGCGGCGTGATCGTGCCCCTCGGCTCCACCGAACAGCACGGCCCCACCGGCGCCATCGGCACCGACGCCCTCACCGCCGAAGCGGTGGCGCTGGAGGTGGGCCGCCGCACCGGCGTGCTGGTCACACCCGCCCAGTCGTTCGGCATGGCGGAGCACCACCTGGGCTTCCCGGGCACGGTGAGCCTGCAGCCCTCCACCCTGCTGGCGGTGCTGCACGACGTGGTGCTCTCCCTGGCGCGCCACGGCTTTGAGCGCATCTATGTGATCAACGGCCACGGCGGCAACATCGCCACCGCCCGGGCCGCCTTCGCGGAGGCCTACGGCAGCGCTGCCGCCCGGGGGCTGCCGGGGGCGGGCCGGCTGCGCTGTCAGCTGGCCAACTGGTTCATGGCCGGGCCGGTGATGCAGGAGGCCCGCAGCCTGTACGGCGAGCGGGAGGGGCACCACGCCACCCCCAGCGAGATCGCCCTCACGTTGCACCTGGAGCCCAGCCTGCAGGCCAAGCAGCGGCCCCTGGAGGATCCCGCCCCGGCGGGGCCGATCCACGGCCCGGAGGATTTCCGCCGCCGCCATCCCGATGGCCGCATGGGCTCCCATCCCCACCTGGCCCAGCCGGAGCACGGCGAACGCTTCCTCGACCTGGCCGCCGACGCCCTGGCGGCCGACCTGGAGCGCTTCCTGGCCGACGACCCCGACCGCTAGGTTCAGGGCCGTGCTGCCTTTGGGGCGATGAGCAGGATCACGGCCGACGATGTGCGCAAGGTGGCCCAGCTGGCGCGACTGGAGCTGCCGGAGGAGAAGATCGCCACCTACACCGGCCAGTTGGAGCGCATCCTCGATTACGTCGCCCACCTGGAAGCGGTGGACACCGAGGGCGTTCCCCCCACCACCCGGGCGGTGGAGGTGGTGAATGTGAGCCGCGAAGATGCCGTGCAGCCCACACCCGTGCGGGAGGAGCTGCTGGGGCTGGCTCCCCAACGGGAGGGCGATTTCTTCCGCGTGCCCCAGATCCTCGGCGACTGAGCGGAACAATTCGGTGACGGCTGCGCCTGAGCCAGTGGCGGCTGCCCCTCAGCGGGTGGGTGAAACGGCCGTGCGATGGAGCAGCTCAAGCACGCGACGACGGGCGTGGCGGCTGGGCATCAACGCTGCCAAGGGACGCAGCTTGCTGCGACGGCGTTTGTGGCTGCGCACGCCCAGAAAGATGTCGTAGAGGAAGTTGAAGAAATCGTGGCGACTTTCAAACATGCCAAGCCGCTGCGGCGAGCCTTTGGCATCGAGAATGGGCCGCGTGGCATGGTAGGCATTTTGATAGTGAAACCAGGGAATTGAAGGCCAGAGATGGTGAACGAGATGATAATTCTGGCCCATGATCAACCAGTTCATCAGTCGGCCGGGATAAACGCGGGCGTTGTGCCAGCGGTTGCGTGACTGAAACGGGCGGTGGGGCAGATAGTCGAAGAACAGGCCCAGGGTGACGCCCACCATGAGCGCCGGCGCGAACCAGCAATTGAAGATGAATGGCAGGTTGTCGGTGCGGGCGGCGAGCACCACAATCGCCACGAACACGGCGCGGGCGATCGCCCATTCCAGCAACTCCCAGCGCCGCCAGAGGCGGCGGCGAAAGAAAAACACCTCGTGATAGAAGAAGCGAGGCGCGATCAACCAGAGCGGCCCGAAGGTACTGACGATGTGATCGGGGTCGTTTTTGGGGTCGTTCACATGGGCGTGGTGCTGCAGGTGCACGCGCGTGAACACCGGGAAGCTGAACCCCAGCAGCAGGGCCGCGCCGTGGCCCATCACCGCGTTCCAGAAGCGGTGGGGATGGGCGGCGTTGTGGCAGGCGTCGTGAATCACGGTGCCCTCCAGATGGAGGGCGAGGAAGCCGAGCAGCAACAGCAGGGGCAGGGGCCAGCCGGCCGCGAACCAGCCGTAGAGGCTGAGGCCGGCCAGCAGGTAACCGCCGAGAAACAGGGCCACGGTGGGATTCCAGGCCGCCGGAGGATCCAGCAACCGCTTCGGCACGCTCTGCACGGGAGCGGGTCGGCGCGCTGGCGCGGTGGCGAGCGGTGGCGTCAGCGACAGCGACATCGACTGGGGCGGAAGCCATGGACCGGGGCGCACCAATGTACGCAAGCCGACCTCAAGGCTGCGGCTCCAGATCCTGCAGTTTCGGCGCCAGCTGGCGCAGACGCGCCTCCAGAAGCTGCTTGAGCGCCAGGATCGGAGCCATCTCGATCCGATCGCGCCGCACGACGAGGGACACGCCGTTGATCAGCAGCGGGACGCTGTCGATGCGCCGCAGATCCGGGTGCTGGGCCAGGTTGAAGGGGGTGGCGTAGGTGAGGCTCGCCCCGTCAGCGGTGCGGCCCTCCCAGTCGGCCGGGTCGTAGCGACGGAGGAGCTGCAACGGCCCGCCGAAGGCGAGGTCGGCGAGGTGCCCGGAGGTGTTGGGAAACAGCTCGTGCGGCAGCTGGGGAACCGGGAAGCGGCGCAGGTCATCGAAGGACACCCCGCGCTCCCCCACAAGCGGATGGTCCGGGGAGGCCGCCAAGCCAAGGGGATAACGGCCGAGGTCGAAACGGGCGATCTCGGCATCCTCCCGGGGCGGCAGGTCCATCGTGTTGTCGATCAGCCAGGCGTCGATCACCCGCTGCCGCAGGAGCCTGAGGGGACAGACCATGCCGATGGCGTCATTGCGGCCGAGCAGCCAGCCCCGGGGTATGGGCTCGGCCACCAGGGGGGCCATCAGGGGGCTCACCTCCAGGCGCAGCGGCTCCTGGCCGAGGAAGCGGGCCAGCTGATGGATCTCCCGCTCCATGGTCAGGAGCAGGGGGTTGCCGTAGAGGGTCCATTCCCCTCCCCGGCGGGCGAGGCTGAGCCCGAAACCCTTGAGGGTGCGCTCGACGCGGCGGCAGATGGTGCTCTGGTTGCAGCGGGCGGCGCTGGCGGCGTACTGCCCGTTGCGTAGCCAGATCTGTAGATCGAGAGCGGAGAGCTCCTCGAGGCTGACCATCGGCGCTGGCGCGCGAGTGGCGGCGAAGTTAACAGTTCAGCGCTCAATCGGGCTCCGCCGCGGGGGCGGAATTCAGAGAAATGAGCTGAAGTTTGTAGTGGTTACTACCCAAGCAATCTGAAACAGTCGGCCAGCCGCCATGCCCACCGGGGGACTTGAACCCCCACAGCCAAAGCCACTGGAACCTAAATCCAGCGCGTCTACCGATTCCGCCAGGTGGGCCGAAGCTCCAGCTTAAGGAAGCGGCTGGCGCCCACCAGAATGGGGCCAGCCGCACGTCGATCCGATGCTCGCCACCCTGGGAGGCACCCTGGCCCTGGCGGTGGGGGTGGCCGTGCTGTTGCTGCCCGTGCTGGTGAGCGAGCTGAGCCGGCCGCGGGACGCCGCCTGGGGCGCTGTGGTGCTGCTGCTGGGCCTCGTGCTGGTGACCAGCGCCGAGCGGCTCACCGGCTCGCCGATGCTGGCGGTGCTCTGCGGCGGCCTGCTGATCGGCCGCCTGGGCACGGAAGTGGGGCTGGCCCGCTGGCGGCAGCTCACGGAGGAGGAGCGCCAGCGCCTGGGCTCCACGGAGCGGTGGCGCAGCAGCCTCGACCAGCTGGCCGCCTCCCTGGCCGGGCTGGGCCAGCGGGCCGGCGGCGTGCTCGGAACCCTCGTGGGCACCCTGGGCGGCCTGGGGGGGGCCGTGACGACGGGGCGCAAGTCGAAGGCCGGCGGCAAGCGCTGGGTGCGGCCGGAGTCCCCGGCGGCAGAGACCCCGGCGGCGGCCGAGGAGTCGCACGAGGAATCGACGGTCACCGTGTTGCGCGATTTCGCGGAGATCGACGAACTGCTGCAGGCCGCTGGGGAGCCCGAGGCGGCCCCCCCGGATGCGGAGGCCCCCGCCCCGGCCGAAGCGGGATAATCCGAGCTTCTCTCCCTGTTGCGAGGCGACGTGTCCGCCAGCGTTCCGTCCAAGACCAGCGCCGACGGCGGCTCCTACAAGGACACCCTCAACCTGCTGCAGACCCCCTTTGCGATGCGGGCCAACGCCCGGCAGCGGGAGCCGGAGCTGCAGGCCTTCTGGGCCGAGCTGGGGCTCTATGAGCGCCTCAGCCGTGAGAACCCCGGCCCGCCGTTCACCCTGCACGACGGGCCGCCCTACGCCAACGGCGCCCTGCACGTGGGCCACGCCCTCAACAAGATCCTCAAGGACATCCTCAACAAGCACGCCCTGCTCAACGGCCGCCGCGCCCGCTTCCGGCCCGGCTGGGATTGCCACGGCCTGCCGATCGAGCTCAAGGTGCTGCAGACCCTGAGCAGCGAGGAGCGCCGCGGCCTCACGCCGATCGAGCTGCGCCGCCGCGCCCGCGCCTACGCCCTGGAGCAGGTGGAGATCCAGAAGGCGGGCTTCCAGCGGTGGGGCATCTGGGGCGACTGGGACCAGCCTTATCTCACCCTGAACCGCGATTACGAAGCGGCCCAGATCCAGGTGTTCGGCCGCATGGCGCTGGCGGGTCACATCTACCGGGGTCTCAAGCCGGTGCACTGGAGCCCCAGCTCCCGCACGGCCCTGGCGGAGGCGGAGCTGGAGTATCCGGACGGGCACACCAGCCCGAGCGTCTACGTGGCCTTCCCGGTGGAGAGCCTGCCCAAGGCCCTGGCGGCGAAGCTCAACGGGGCCGGCGAGGGGCTGGCGGTGGCGATCTGGACCACCACCCCCTGGACCCTGCCGGCCAACCTGGCGGTGTCGGTGAACGGGGATCTCGACTACGCGATCTGCCGCCGCGGCGATGGCGGCGGCGCGCTGGTGGTGGCGGCGGAGCTGGTGGAGAGCCTGCGGGAGAGCCTGGAGCTGCCCCTCGAACCGCTGCTCACCGTGAAGGGCCGCGAGCTGGAGGGAATTGAGTATCGCCATCCCTTGTTTGATCGCACGGCGCCGGTGGTGCTGGGGGGTGACTACATCACCACCGAATCGGGCACCGGCCTGGTGCACACCGCCCCGGGCCATGGCGTGGACGACTTCGCCACGGGTCGCAAGTACGGCCTGGCGGTGCTCTGCCCGGTGGATGAGGCCGGCACCCTCACGGCGGAGGCGGGTCCCTTCGCGGGGCTCAACGTGCTGAAGGACGCCAACCCGGCGATCATCGCGGCCCTGCAGGAAGCGGGCGCCCTGCTGGCGGAGCGGCGCTACGAGCACCGCTACCCCTACGACTGGCGCACCAAGAAGCCCACGATCTTCCGCGCCACCGAGCAGTGGTTCGCCTCGGTGGAGGGCTTCCGGGAGCAGGCCCTGGCGGCGATCGCTGAGGTGAGCTGGCTGCCGGAGAGCGGCCGCAACCGGATCGAGGCGATGGTGCGCGAGCGGGGCGACTGGTGCATCTCGCGCCAGCGCACCTGGGGCGTGCCGATCCCGGTGTTCTATCAGCGCGAAACCGGCGAGGTGCTGCTGGATGCCGAGAGCCTCGCCCATGTGGAGGCCCTGATCGCCACGCACGGCTCCGATGTGTGGTGGGAGCGCGAGGAGGCCGAGCTGCTGCCCCCCTCCCGCGCCGGCGAGGCCCACCTCTGGCGCAAGGGCACCGACACCATGGATGTGTGGTTCGACTCGGGATCCTCGTGGGCGGGGGTGCTGGGGGGGCTGGCGAGCGGCGACCACCGCGCCGATCTCTACCTGGAGGGATCCGACCAGCACCGCGGCTGGTTCCAGAGCAGCCTGCTCACCTCGGTGGCCGTGAACGGCCACGCCCCATACAGAACGGTGCTCACCCATGGCTTCACCCTGGATGAGAAGGGTCGCAAGATGAGCAAATCCCTGGGCAATGTGGTGGACCCGGCGGTGCTGGTGGAGGGCGGCAAGAACGAGAAACAGGATCCCGCCTATGGGGCGGATGTGCTGCGCCTCTGGGTGAGCTCGGTGGATTATTCCGCCGATGTGCCG
>JBIKTO010000098.1:0-7780 GCA_044348065.1 Cyanobium sp. | reverse complement strand
CGCGGCTACGACCTCGACCGCCAGAGCCGCTACGACCTGTTGGAGCGCCTGGTGCGCACGCGCGGTGTCGTGGTCGATGACATTGACGCGGTGATCGATGCTCTCGAACAGTTCCGCCAGGGGGGCGATCTGGCCGATCAGCTCATCCTGGCCCGCGCCGCACGCATCGGTGACTTGCCGGGGTTGAGCTTCGATCAGCGCTTCTCCAACTGTGAAGGTGTGGAGTTGCTTGTGGCGGAGGCCTCTCCATAGCCCGTCGCCTGCGTAGTCCGGATTCGGCACCGCGACCAGCATCAAGACAGCTTCCATGCCCGCCCCCGCCACCGTGCACCGGAGCATCGGTTACAGGCTCGACGTGCGATGTGAGCCCGCTGGCGTCAAGCTGGTGATCTCCGTAGACGAAGCCTTTCCCGGAGAGGTTGCCCACGTGAGGTTCACCACAGCGCTGCCGTGTCCATCACCGCTTCGCGGAAGGCTTCGCCTACGCCAAAACCTCCTGCCGCGCGTCCCCAGCCCCGAGAGGATGTGCTGGCCTTCCGGCCCTTCCCCAGGACCCACTGGCGCAAGATCTGGAGCACCAACCTGCTGGAGCAGGACGAGCACTGGCAACGGGAGGGCCGCCGCATGTTCTCCGCCGAAAGCAGGGCTGCGATCCCGGATCATGAAGACATCCCCGCCCTGCTGAGCGTCAGCACCAGAGACGTGCAAAACGCAGGCCCCCGGGCGATGCCATAACCCCAGGCTGGACTGGCACTCCAGCTCACCACACAGGCACGATCAGAGAATTGGTGCCGTGCGCTGGATCACCCGGCCTCCGACTGCCTCTCTCTGGCACTGGCCGAGATGCGTTCGGCCGTGCTGATCACCCAGGATCAACGCCTGCTGAAAAAACTGGAATCCCTGCCGAATGCGGCGGGCCTGGCGATGGCGATCGAGGCGACTTCCTCGGTCGTCAAGCCGGCATGGTTGCCATGATGATCTTGAGACTTGCCGGTTCACCGCCTGCGAGCGCTGTGTTGTGATCCGCCTTGAGCAAGGAGGCGAAGGTTTCTTGGCTTTGCCATTGCGGATGCTGGGGGCCGAGCAGCTTGAGCCGATCCAGGGCGAAGAAAAGTTGCGCATAGATCGGCTGCTCGGCCCAGAGGGTGCGGTCGTGATCGAGCCCGTACAGCCCTGGCTCAGATCACGACGATGGGGTGAGTGGCGAGGGTGATGTTGTAGTTCTGAAGGAAAACAAGACTGTCGCTGCTGGCATTGAAGCCCGCGATGCCATCGTTCATCACCACAAACGTGCCATTCCAGCCAGCCGCCTGGAAGGCGCGAGCGCCGTAGGAAGGCAATTGACCGGTGAATAGGGCCTGGATGCCGCTCTCGGTTAACCGCCCCGCCAGGGTGCCCGAGCTCGAGGTGATCGTACCAGAAGCGAAGAGGGCATCCAGCCGATCACCCGCCCGATAATCGGTGATGGTATCGAAGCTAAAGACACCCGCTGGGCCCAGGAGAGATTCGTTCAGATTGGTCCAGGCAAAGACGTCCCGGCCATCGCCGCCGGTGAGGGTATCGGTGCCGACGCCTCCATAGAGGGTGTCCCCACCTGCACCGCCAACCAGGGTGTCGTTGCCCAGGGTTCCAAACAACCGATCATCGCCATCGCCACCATCGACCAGGTCGTCTCCCTCATCGCCCACAAGCAGATCTGCATCCGATTCGCCAGAAAGCTGGTCGTTGCCGGCGCCACCCTGAATCACATCAAAGCCGTGGCCGCCCAGCAAGGTGTCGTTGCCAGCGCCGCCAGCAAGTGCGTCATCGCCGTCTTCACCCCAGAGCCGATCGTGGCCGTCGCCACCCTCCACGACATCACTGCCAGCACCGCCCGTGGCGAGATCATCACCCGAACCGGCATTGACATAATCATTGCCCTCATCGGCCCAGAGAAAGTCATCACCCTCACCGCCATCAATCGAATCGTTGCCAGCGCCAGCGCTGACACCATCACCACCTGCCCCAGCCAGGATCACATCATTGCCACTCCCTCCGTACACACCGTCAACACCGTCGCCAGCCAGGATGAGATCATCGCCTGAATCACCATTGATCAGATCACTACCAGCATCACCAAAGATCGTGTCATTGCCATCGCCTCCATAGAGCGTGTCGTTGCCATCGCCGCCGCCGATCGCATCGTTGCCTTCCTCGCCGATCACCCCGTCATCGCCACCGCCGGCGAGGATTGTGTCCGCGCCCTCTCCACCGGAGATGAGATCGCCATCCTCCTGTCCCTCCAGCCAATCGTTGCCGGCATCGCCATAGATGCGATCATTGCCGGCGCCACCCGAGATGGTGTCATCGCCACATCCTCCAGCGAGGGCATCATCCCCCGGTCCTCCATCAATTCGATCATCGCCACAGTCCCCGGAGATCTCGTCGTCCCCTTCTCCGCCAAACAGCGTGTCGTTTCCCGACGCACCGTAAAGCGTGTCATGATCGGCGCCGCCGTCAATCAGGTCATCGCCCTTACCACCGTCCACCAGATCGCGACCCGAACCCGCCAGAATCGTGTCGTCGCCACCCAGGCCATAAAAGACGTCGTCGTAGATGGATCCATAGATGAGATCTTCAATATCTGTAGCCCAAAACCTAACCGCAGAGGTGGCTGACGCAAAGTTAAAAATGTTCGGCATGGGAGGATTGCTCTCGCAGACACCCTACAAAGTACATGCATGCACCTCCAGTCAGCCGCTTGCCGAAAATTGTTATCAACTATTTTCACTTCTTCACAGACCTGCCTGTTGGCCGTAGCTTCCAGCAGCTTTACTGGGCTTTGAGGTTATGGACGGGTTATCAGGCTGTTGGTCAACCCGTTACAGACGACACGAGCATCGGCAAGGCCGGTGCCGTGACTGGGTCCGTGCTGGCGGCGCCAGAACCCGGCGCGTCAGGCGCCCATCCAGCCGGCCTCTGATTCCAACCTGGCCTCTGGGCGGTGCCTCTGGCCACCTTGTGGGAGACAAGACAGCGATCTGTGGCCAGCCCCACGCGTGCAAGCCGATCACTGCTTGACCACGGCCCGGCAGATGCGCTGGGCGGCCTCACGGCCGCCGAACAGATTGCGGGCCGCCGGACCGATCTGGAGGGCGCAGAGGCCGCCCATCACGTGCACCTGGGCCCCTGGCCAGCTCAGGTCTGGCTTGAGAACCGGCCAGTCGTCAACCAGCTCAATCGGCCGTTGGTGATGCAGCTGTCTCAACAGCGGCTGCTGGCTGACGCCCTGGCGGTGGCCTGTGGCCAGCCAGATCCGGTCCGCTGAAAGTTGTTGGCCTTCGCTGCAGACAACCTGCCATTGATCGGAGCTCCAGCGTGCTGTCCGCACCTGGCACTGTTCATGCAGCTGAAGCGCTCCACGTCGTACGGCCTGGCGAAGTGCCGCTGCGGCCTCCGGTGTGATCGAACCCCCGTTGCGGGCCTCCAGAACGAGACGACGGCGGCGGTGCATGCAGGGTTCCGCATGAAAGGCCTTGAGGTACTGGGGGCCCAGCCAGCCAGGATCGGCATCGAAAGGCTTGTGCTTCAGCTGGCGGCGGCACAGCAGCTGCACCTGCGCTCCTCGCCGCAAGGCCCCCAGGCTGAGATGGGCACTGGTAAGCCCGCCGCCGACAATCAGGATCCGTTCGCCGGGCCGTAGCTGCAGGGCGGGCAGGTCAATCGCATCGCTGTGCCGCAGGGCGTCTGCCGGGTGGTCGCCGGAGAGGGTCGCGATCCAGGCGGGCCATTGCGGGGTGCCGTTGCCCGTGGCGATCACCAGCCGCTCGGCGTGCCCGATCCCCCCATCGTGGAAACCCAGCTCCAGCGGGCCCTTGCCGTTCCCCGGAAGGCGGATGTGCTCCACGCTGGCGGCCTGCACCCGGTGCTCCAGCTCAAACTCGGCGACCACCTCGCGGCAGAAGGCAGCAAACAGATCGGTGTGGGGGAGGCCATACGCCCCTTCCAGCTCGCGGTCGCGCTGCTGTCTGTGGGCAAAGCGCCGCAGGGCATGGGCGTTCGGATGGGGGTGATGGGGCGAGGGAGAGCGCAGCCAGGGAATTTCGTAGCGCTCCATCTGGCGTTGCCAGCGGCTCAGCCAGCCTCCGCTGGGGTCCACGATCCGCAGTCGGCGCAGCAGCCGCGGCCGTTTCTGCAATAGCAGACAACTGAGGCTGAGAGCCTGCGGCCCGGCCCCGACAATCACCAGATCCGCCATGGGAAGGCCACCCACCAGGAGCGCCAGCTGCTAGAACGAGAACCATTCTCAGCATACGGGGCAACGCCCCTCCCCCTCCTTGGCCTTCTCCACCCCTGCCCCCGCCGCCGAGCGCCTGCCGGTGACCGTGCTCACCGGCTACCTCGGCGCCGGCAAGACCACCCTGCTGAATCGCATCCTCACCCATGAACACGGGCTGAAAGTGGCGGTGATCGTCAATGAATTTGGTGAGGTGGGCATCGACAACCAGCTGGTGGTGCAGGCCGATGAGGAAATCTTTGAGATGAACAATGGCTGCATCTGCTGCACCGTGCGTGGGGATCTGATCCGCATCATCGGCAACCTGATGAAACGCCGTGATCGCTTTGATCATCTGGTGATCGAAACCACCGGCCTCGCCGATCCAGCGCCGGTGATCCAGACCTTCTTTGTCGATGAAGACCTGCGGGATGAGCTGCGCCTGGATGCCGTCGTCACGCTGGTGGATCTCCGGCATGTGGAGCAGCACTGGGACAGCGAAGAAGTGCAGGAACAACTGGCATTTGCTGATGTGTTGATCCTCAACAAGCTCGATCTTGTCGAGGAAACCACACGAACAGCGATCGAGCGGCGCGTGCGCTCCATCAATCCGATGGCACGGCTGCTGCACAGCCGCCATGCCGATGTGCCCATGCAGGACATCCTGGGCGTTGGCGCCTTTGAGCTGGAGCGAGCCTTGACTCTCGATCCCGGTTTTCTGGCGGAGGAGCATGAGCACGAACACGATGAGGCCGTGGCCTCTCTGGCTTTGGTGGAAGAACGGCCGCTGGATCTCGAAAAACTGGGTCGCTGGCTCGCCGACCTGGTGGCCGAGCGAGGCCCGGATCTGTTCCGGATGAAGGGCATCATCCAGCTCCAGGGAGAAGAGCGTCGTTATGTGTTCCAGTCGGTCCACATGCTGCTCGATGGTGATTTCGATCGCGCCTGGCAGCCCGCGGAGCAACGCCGCACCGAATTTGTGATCATCGGCCGCGATCTTGATGGCGAAGCCCTGCGGGCCGGCTTCCTGGCCTGTGTGGCCTGAGCCGGTCATGGCAGAGGCGGCTCTGGTTCGCGAACAGCTCTGCGGGGATCTGCAGCAGCCGATCACGGCCCTGGCCTGGTCGGCCGATGGGGAGTTTCTGGCCATCGCCAGTGCCGGGGGGGAACTGCTGCTGCTCGATTTCCGCGCCGGCTGCGAGGAGCTGCTGCGGGGCGATCGCGGCAGCAGCCTCGATGTGCTCGGCTTCAGCGGCGATGGGCAGTTTCTGATGGCCGTCGGCCAGGGAGGCGAGCTGCTGCTCTGGGAGCTGGGCGGCACAGGCGTGCGCCCCCTGGCCCTCGAACCCATCCCCCTCGGGGCCGCCTGGATTGATGCGGCGGCCTGGCAGCCAGGCGGCCTGCTTCTGGCGGTGGCGGTGGGGCGTGAGCTGCGGCTCTGGGATGGAACGAGCCGCGGCTGGCGTGAGCCCGCGCTGGACCTGCCCGGTACGGTCCAGGCCCTGGCCTGGAGCGCGGATGGGGTGCAGCTGGCGGCCAGTTGCCACGGGGAGTTGGTGCTGGTCCAGCCCGCCCTTCGCTCCCTATCCGATCCTCCGCTGCGCAACTCCATCGCCTCGGCCGGGCTGGCCCTGGCCTTTTCGGGGCCTGGCCACCATCTCGCCTGCGGGATGCTCGATCGCTCGCTGCTGGTCTGGCCGCCGGGCTGCACCGGTGAACCCTGGCAGTTCCGCGGCTTTCCCGCCAAGGTGCGCCAGCTGGCCTGGAGCGATCAGCCAGGGCGCCTGGCGCCGCTGCTGGCCAGCGCCGCGGCCGACGCGGTGATTCTCTGGAGCCAGGTGAATCGCGGACCCAGGGCCTGGCAACCGGAGCCCCTGCTTTGGCATGAGCGCCGGGTCAATGCCCTGGCCTTTGCACCGGGCAGCACCTTGCTGGCCAGTGCCTCCAGCGACGGCAGCGTGGCGCTCTGGGATGGCCGAGGCCGGATGCTGCAGCCGCTGAAGGGGCAGGGCAGTGGCTTCAACGTGCTGGCCTGGCGGCCGGACGGTCATCACCTCGTGGCGGGGGATGCCAACGGGCGCTGGTGGCTGTGGCCTGTGGATGTTCCGCAGCGCGAACGGCAGGGACCACGTTCAGGAACCGGCTTCCAATCACAGCGATCACCATCGAATAAACAATCTTGATCAACCGTTATCTGGGACCTCTGCTGCCCCATCCTCGCGGGCTCCGACCGCTTGGGAGGCTCACCGGTGTGGCCATCGGGGCCTTGGTGCTGGCCGCCTGCGGCGCCCCCCGCCCGGAAGTCCCTCACACAGGCGCTGGGAAGGGGTTCAAGGTGGTCACCACCTTTCTGCCCATCACCCTGTTCACCCGTGCCGTGGCCGGAAACTGCGCCCTGGTGACACCCCTCATTCCCGCCAGCACGGGCCCCCACGATTTCCAGGCCCGACCGGGGGATCTGACCGCCGTGCGCCAGGCCCGGGTGCTGGTGAAGAACGGCCTGGAGATGGAGGGCTTCCTCGAGAAGCTCGTGGCCTCCGCCGACAATTCCCAACTGAAGGTCATCGATTCCAGCCGCGGTGTCGCCACCCTGGAACCAGAAGAGCACAGCCACGACCACGGCCACGATCACGGCGCTGTGAATCCCCACATCTGGCTCGATCCGCTACGGGCGGTGCAGCAGGTGGAAACCATCCGTGATGGCCTGATCCAGGCCGATCCCAGCTGCGCGGAGGGCTACCGCCGCAACGCCGCTGCCTACACCGCCCAGCTGCGACAGCTGAACAGCGAGATCGCCGCCCAGCTCCAGCCCTATCGGGGCAAAACCTTCGTGGCCCTCCACGACTTCGCCCCCTATTTCGCCCAGCGCTATGGCCTCAGGGTCGCGACCCTGGTGCGTGTGCCCGAGATCAATCCCACTCCCGCCGATCTGCAGAGGGTGGCGGCTGAGGTGAAGCGCAACCAGCTCCAGGCACTCCTCAGCGAACCCCAGCAGGGAACCCGCTCCTTCACCGCATTGGCACGGGATCTGGGGGTGCGTGTCTCTGTCTTTGATCCGCTGGAAACCGCCAGCCCTCCAGCCGCTCGCGATCCCGCCACCTATCTCCAGGTGATGCGACGCAACGTGGCGGCCCTGCGCCGGGCCCTCAGCCCATGACAGGCAGCGACCCGGTGCTGGTGGTTCAGGACCTGAGCGTGCGGCGCGGTGAGCAGCTGGCCGTGGAGCAGGTGAGCTTTGCCCTGGCCCGCGAAACCGATACGGCCCTGGTGGGTCCGAACGGTGCCGGCAAGAGCTCTCTGGTGGGCGCCCTGCTCGGCCTGCTGCCGAGATCCTCAGGGACGGTGAAGATCCTCGGCCACGACCTCGGCCCGGCGGGTCAGTACCCCCCCGCGCTGCGGGCGCAGATCGCTTACCTGCCCCAGAGCCTGGCGCTGCAGGGGCGCTTCCCCCTCACCGTGGCTGAATTCGTGGGCTTTGGCTTTGATGCACCAGGGCTGAGCCTGGCCTGGCTCGGCAGCAGACGT
>JBIKTO010000096.1:0-7850 GCA_044348065.1 Cyanobium sp. | reverse complement strand
GCTCGGCCGGCGGAGGTATCGATGGCGGCCAATGGCAGTTGCCGATGCCCCAGATGATCACAGAGGGCGCCCTCACCAATGGCAAGAAGGTGCCGATGTATATCCTGGCGATGCTGATGAGTCAGGGCAATGGCATCGCGGCCGCCAACTCAGTCAAGGACGGCAACCTGAGCGTGGACCTCAAGAAGTCATCCCCCGGCTTCTTCGACACGTTCAAGCAGAAAGAAGGTCGTAAGTTCCGTGCGGCTTACACCTTCCCCAAGGCAAATCAGGAGTTCTGGATCCGCTACTGGCTCGCCGCCAATGGCGTCGATCCCGACAAGGCGGTGGAACTGCTCACCGTGCCAACCCCCGAAACCCTGCAAGGGATGCGCAATGGCTCGATGGAAGCCT
This sequence comes from Cyanobium sp., assembly GCA_044348065.1. Lineage (GTDB taxonomy): Bacteria > Cyanobacteriota > Cyanobacteriia > PCC-6307 > Cyanobiaceae > Cyanobium. The sequence goes on along the minus strand of JBIKTO010000096.1, from coordinate 7,457 downwards.
TCTCCACCGGTGATCCCTGGCCCTCTCGCATCGCCCGAGACCAGATCGGCTATCTGGCGGCTACCACCTCCCAGATCTGGAAGTCACACCCCGAGGAGTTTCTCGCTGTAAGGGCCGATTGGGTGGATCAAAATCCCAAGGCCACCGTGGCATTGCTCAAGGGTCTGATCGAGGCCCAGATGTGGCTGGACAAGCCGGAGAACAAAACCGAAGCCGCCGCCATTCTCAGCTCCCGCAAGTGGTACAACGTGCCCCAGCCGGTGCTTGAGGAGGCGCTCAAGGGCCAGTACAAAATCGGTGCTGACAGCACGCCGATCAACGACCCCAGCCTGGGGCCGCTCTACTGGAACAGTGATCGCGGAGTGATCTCCTACCCCTATAAGAGCCTCACGCTGTGGTTCTTGATCGAGGGGCTGCGCTGGAAGTTCTACCCCGGCACTGTTGACAGCATCGAGCAGGCCAAGGCCCTCAACAACAAGGTGACGCGGGACGATCTCTGGAAGCAGGCGGCCCAGGCGGTGGGCGTACCCAGCAAGGACATCCCCACCAGTTCCAGCCGCGGCAAGGAAACCTTCTTCGATGGCACGGTCTACGACCCGGAGAATCCCCAGGCCTACCTGGATTCTCTGAAGATCAAGAAGTGATCTCCACCAGGCCCAGCTTCTAGAACAACCCTTCTTCTTTCTATCCATCTCCAGGACCTTTCCCCATGACCATCACCCCCGCACCCACCAACAGCCGCGCGGATCGAAACCCTCCCAGCGGCCTGCCGCTGTGGTGGAAGAACCATCGCAAGCTCATCCTGCCCCCCATCTTCGGCATTGGTGGTTTTCTGCTGTTCTGGCAGCTCAGCGCCAGCCTGGGCTTCACCAAGCTTGCCGGACCCCTGAGTCTGTTCACCGAGGAGCGCACCCGCGACCTGCTCTTCTATCCCTTCTTCGATCGTGGTGGCCTCGACAAGGGTCTCTTCCTCCATTCGATGAGCAGTCTCAGCCGTGTCGCCCTTGGTTACAGCCTCGCGGCGGTGATCGGCATCGCCGCAGGCATCGCGGTCGGCCTGAACAAGTCGTTGGACCGCGCCTTTGACCCGCTTTTTCAGTTCCTGCGCATGGTGGCGCCACTCGCCTGGGTGCCGATCGCTTTGGTGTTGTTCCAGAACAACCAGCCAGCGGCCATCTTCGTGATCTTCATCACCTCGATCTGGCCGATCCTGATCAACACGGCCGAAGGGGTACGGCAGATTCCGCAGGATTACCGCAATGTGGCTTTGGTCCTGCAGATGTCCAGCCGCAGCTTCTTCACCAAGGTTCTCATTCCCTCTGCTCTCCCCTACATCTTCACCGGCCTGCGCATCTCAATCGGACTGGCATGGCTGGCGATCATTGCCGCTGAAATTGTGATGCCTGGCACTCCTGGGATCGGCTTCTTCATCTGGGATGCCTATCAGAACAGCTACGTCTCTGACATCGTGCTCGGTGTGATCTGGATTGGCGCCATCGGCCTTGTCCTCGATCGTCTGATGGCCTGGCTTCAGACCCGCATCTCCCCTGGCCAGTGAGGAGGTTGCTGATGAATCTGCTGCATCGCTGGTCCTCCTTCACCGCGCGCTTCGATGCCACGGAAACGGTGCTTGTCAACAAGGCCAACATGCTCACCTTCCTGGTGATCCGCTTCCTGTTGATGAGCGCGCTTGTGGTGGGTTTCAGCTGGTCTGCCTTCGGTCTTCATCCCTGATCTGATTTCCCCATCCCCCATGACCACACTTGTAGATGTCCAGGAGATTGAGAAGAACTTTCCGCTCAGCGGCGGCGGTAACTACCTCGCCCTCAAGGGGATCGATCTTCAGATCCAAAAGGGCGAATTCATCTCCCTGATCGGCCACTCCGGCTGCGGCAAGAGCACCTTGCTGAACATGATCGCCGGCCTTGATCTGCCCACCGGTGGCACCGTTCTCGTCGATGGCGAAACGGTGAAGCGCCCCGGGCCCAACAAGATGGTGGTGTTCCAGAACTACTCGCTGCTGCCCTGGCTCACGGTGCGCCAGAACATCGCCCTGGCGGTGAACGAGGTGATGCCCGGCCTGCCGGCGGACGAGCGCCAGCAGGTGATCGAGGAGCACATCTCCATGGTCGGCCTCGGCCATGCCGGCGACAAGCTGCCGCGGGAACTCTCCGGTGGCATGCGCCAGCGGGTGTCGATCGCCCGCGCCCTGGCGATCAAGCCGAAGCTGCTGCTGCTCGATGAGCCCTTCGGAGCCCTCGACGCCCTCACCCGCGGCAATCTGCAGGAAAAGCTGATGCAGATCTGCAACGACAACCAGCTCACCGCCGTGATGGTCACCCACGATGTGGATGAGGCGGTGCTGCTCTCCGACCGGATCGTGATGCTCACCAACGGTCCGGGCTCGAAGATCGGCGGCATCCTCGAGGTGGACATCCCCCGCCCCCGCCAGCGCATGACGGTGGTGCACCACCCCAGCTACTACAGCCTGCGCTCCGAGATCATCTACTTCCTCAACCGTCAGAAGCGGGTGAAGCAGTGGCAGGCCAAGCCCCACAAGGTGCTGGCCCGCCATGGCCTGGAGAAGGTGAACCTGGATCTCGGCTTCATTCCGCTGGCCGCCTGCGCCCCGCTGGCGATCGCCGAAGCCAAGGGCTTCTTCGCCAAGCACGGCCTCGATGAGATCCATCTGGTGCGCGAAACCAGCTGGCGCGGCGTCACCGATGGCTTCGCCGATCGCACCCTCGACGCGGCCCTGATGCCCTCCGGCATGCCCACCTGGATGACCGCCGGCGGCCACAACGGCGAGCCGATGCCGATCGTCTCCTCCCTGACGATCAGCCGCAACGGCAACGAGGTGACCCTGGCCAAGCGCCTCGCCGACGCCGGTGTGCGCACCGTGGAGGACTACCGGGAATGGCTGCGCGGCCACAACCGCGAGCCCCACACCCTCGGCATCGTCCATCCCGCCTCGATGCACAACCTGCTGCTGCGCTACTGGCTGGCCGCCAGCTCGATCGATCCCGACAAGGACGTGCACCTGCAGACCCTGCCGCCCGCCCAGATGCTGGCCGACCTCAAGGACGGCTCGATCGATGGCTACTGCATCGGCGAACCCTGGAACTTCCGCGCCTCCCGCGAAGGCCACGGGGTGCCGATCGTCGGCGACCTGGAGATCTGGAACGGCCACCCCGGCAAGGTGCTGGGCGTGCGCGAGGACTGGGCCCTCACCTACCCCAACACCTACATCGCCCTCACCAAGGCGCTGCTGGAGGCCTGCCGCTTCTGCGCCGATCCCGCCCACTGGTCGGAGATGAGCGAACTGCTCGCCGATCGCCGCTACCTCGGCATGAAGAAGGAGCTGATCCAGTTCAGCGGCGAGGCCGGTCGCACGGCCGATGGCAGTGAATTCGTCCCCCACGGTGAACCACACCACCTTTTCTTCGGCCCCGGGGTCAACCGCCCCAGCCGCAGCGAACACCTGTGGATCATGACCCAGCTGGCCCGCTGGGCGGAGATTCCCTTCCCGCGCAACTACGTGGAGATCCTGGAGCGCATCTGCAGCGTCGGGGTGTTCAGCACCGCGGCCCGCGAGCTCGGCCTGGAGGATGTGAGCTACCAGCGCGGTGAGATCAAGCTGTTCGATGGTGTTCCCTTCAATGGCGACGACCCGATCGGCTATCTCAATGGTGTCAGCGTGCATCGCGATTTCAGCGTGGCCGAGATTGCCATTGGCGCTCCCCGTCCCCTGGCCGCCTGAGCCGCGGCGCGTCCGGTTCTGCCTTCCATTTCCCATCCCCATTCCCATTCGCCGCCATGACCACCAGCCTCACCGCCCCACCTCCTGCGCCCGGCGATGCCCCCGTATTGCTGCGCTTCAAGGACCTGGGCAAGGTGTATGACACCCCCCGCGGTGCCTACACCGTGCTCGAAAACATCGACCTCGATATTTATAAGGGCGAATTCGTGTGCGTGATCGGCCACTCCGGTTGCGGCAAATCCACCCTGCTCAACATGGTGTCCGGCTTCGCCACCCCCACCCAGGGGGAGGTGCTGCTGGATGGCAAGCGGATCGAGAAACCCGGACCCGACCGCATGGTGGTGTTTCAGGGCTATGCCCTGCTGCCCTGGCTCACCGCCTACGAGAACGTGAAGCTGGGCGTGGATTCGGTTAAACCCCAGCTCAGCAACCAGGAGCGCCACGAGATCTCGATGGAGCACCTGGAGCTGGTGGGCCTCACCGCCGCCGCCGAGAAGAAGATCACCCAGATCTCCGGTGGCATGAAGCAGCGGGTGGCGATCGCCCGCGCCCTCGCCATCCGCCCGGAGGTGCTGATCCTCGATGAACCCTTCGGCGCCCTCGATGCGATCACCAAAGAGGAGCTGCAGGAGGAGTTGCTTAAGATCTGGAACACCCAGAAGTGCACGGTGCTGATGATCACCCACGACATCGATGAGGCCCTGTTCCTCGCCGATCGCCTGGTGATGATGACCAACGGCCCGGCCGCCGGCATCGGCGAGGTGCTCAACATCGATTTCCCACGGCCCCGCAGCCGGGAGGACATCATGGAGGATCCCCGCTATTACGAGCTACGCAATTCAGCGCTCGATTTCCTCTATAACCGCTTCGCCCACGACGAGGACGAAGCCGCCTGAATCCGGCCGTCCGCCGCTCAGCCGGGTCCGGCGTTCCGCTCGACCCGGCTGAGCGCCGCGGTGAACAGAAACACCGCTTCGCCGATGCGATGGGAGCGCCCATCCATGGCGGACACCCCGCCGCAGGTGAAATCCACCAGCCGCTGCCCCAGGCGCGGCTCCAGGCCCGAGGCGTTGAGCAGCACGCTGCGGCCGTTGCGCACCGCCTCCACGGCCCGTTGACCATCCTCCAGGCCGGCGGGAAACAGCACCAGGATCTCCGGCTGGCCCGCCGCCCCCAGCCCCCCCCGCGCCAGGCCGCGCAGGTCTTCGGCCTTGATCGGGTCGCGGGGGAGCACGGGAAGAGCCGGAACCATGGGAGACGGCCTGCAGAATCACGGCCCTCCATAAGGCCATGGCCGGCCGCTGACGTCAAAGGCTGGGGGCTGCAGCGCGACTCAGCGGGTCTTGGCATGGGATCCCAGTTGCCGCAAGTCTTTTCTGATGCCGCATGGGCTGTTGGCGGCTTCTGGATGGCGATGGCCTTTCGCTGTCAAGAGCCTGGTGCGATTTCCACGCGGGGGTGGCGGAGTGGCGCTGGCAGGCCCCTTCTCAGCTGGGAGGGCTGGGGAAAAATGGGGTAAGAACTGGGGAAAGCATGGCCGTTCTGGGGAAAGGGGCGATCGCTAAGCATTGGTGATCGATCCCGCCGAGAGCTCTGCCGCCCCCCGCTTGCGGATCTGGTAGCCATCGATGCGGCAGGGCGCAGCGCCCCTGCCGAACGTAAAGGGGCGAGTGGGTTGTTCCCCCCACTCCGGGGTCCGATGGCCTGTCCCAACTGCCGCTGCCGGCTCGTGGCCCGTTCCCTGGTGGTTCCCCGCGGGCTGGTGTGCGTCGATTGCGGCCAGCCCGTGCCCCAAGCCGCGGCGCCCCTCTCCCCGGGCCGGCGGCTGGCGCTGCTCTGCACCGGCGCGCTGCTGGCGGTGGCCGGGGCGATGTCCCTCACCATGGCCCTGCTGGAGGACCGTCAGCTGCGGCCTGAGGCTCCCGCTCCGGAGGCCTCCAGCACCCCCCGCCAGCCCAGCCCCTGGGGCACCCCCTCCTGAGGGCGGTCACCGCCCAGCAGCCGGCGCCGCAGCCGATCGCTGATCTCCTCCCCCACCAGGGTCAACACGGCGTAGACCGCCACCAGGGCCAGCACCTGATCCCAGGCGAAGGCCGCCAGGCTTTCCACCAGCTGGCTGCCCAGGCCGGTCGCCCCCGTGAGCCCCACCACCACGGTTTCCCGCAGCATCACATCGGTCCGATAGGCGCCGTAGGCCAGGTAGCTGTCGGCCACCGCCGGGAAGCGCCCGTACAGCAGGGCCGGCGCCGGGGCCGCGCCGGCGCTGTGCAACCCCTCCTCCACCGCCGCCGATTGATCGTCCAGGCCCTCCAGCAGCAGGCGGCCGAGAATTCCCAGGTTGGGGAAGGCCAGGGCCAGGGCCGCCGGCAGCACCCCCGGCTTGAGCAGAAACAGCAGCAGCAGGGCGGTGAGCGGCGGCGGCCAGAGCCGCCCCAGCGCCCAGAACAGCCGCACCGGAACCCGCCCGCCCCGCCAGGGCGCCACCAGCAGCAGCAGCCAGGGGGCCAACCCCACCGCCAGAGCGGCGGCGAGCGCGGTGAGCGCCAGGGTGCTGGCCACCAGCCGGGCCCAGGGCAGGGCCAGCACCAGGCGCCACTCGCCCTGCCCCAGCCCCGGCAGCGGCTGCCAGCGCAGCAGCGCCCGCGGATCCACCTGCAGGCCCCAGGCCAGCACCAGGGCCAGCGGCACCAGAGCCAGGAGCGCCAGCAGCATCTGGCGGCTGCGCCGGCCCACCCCCGGTCGCCCCAGCCCCAGGCGGGGTGGCATCAGCCAGTGGCGCCGCAGCCGGGCCAGGCCCCCCTCCAGCAGGAGCATCACGGCCAGCAGGGCCCAGAGGCCGCTCCAGAGCTCCCGGAACTCCAGCGACTGCAGACTCAGCCGCAGTTCGGTACCCAGCCCCCCCAGGCCGAACACCCCCAGCAGGGTGGCGCTGCGCAGGGCGCATTCCAGCCGGTAGCCGCCGTAGCTGAGCACCCCCGGCAGCAGGGGCGGTCCCAGGGCGGTGAGCAGGGCGGCCGGCGTCGGCGCCCCCCCCGCCCGCAGCGCCTCCAGGGTGCCGGTGGGCAGGGCATCGAGCAGATCGGCCACCACCCGCGCCACCAGCGCGCCGAAGGGCAGGCCCAGGGCCAGAACCGCCACGGCCGGCTGCAGACCCACCAGCTGCAGCAGCAACAACCCCCAGATCAGCTCGTGGATCGAGCGGGGGATCGCCAGCAGCCGCCGGATCAGCAGGGCCGGCAGCTCCTGGCCGCAGAGGCTGCGCCAGACCGTGCGCGAACTGGCCAGGCCCAGGGGCAGCCCCAGCAGCAGGCTGACCAGCCAGCCGAGCAGGGCCATCGCCACCGTCACCCCCAGGCCGGAGGCCACCGAGCGCAGCACCGTGGGATCCAGGGAGGGCGTCAGGGCGGCCAGGGCGAAGCGGCCGATCAGATCCCAGCCGCCGCCATGGAACGACCAGGGCAGGCTGAGCAGCACGGGGACCACCACCAGGCCCGGCACCAGCATCCAGACCGGCCCCGCCACCCTCATCCCCCCTCCCCGCCGTAGAGCGCCTGGAGCAGGTCCCCATCCACCGCCGCCCTGGGCAGATCGAAGCGCAGCCGCCCCTGCCGCAGCCCCACCACCCGATCGAAGCCGGCCAGCAGATCGGGGCGATGCAGGCTCAGCAGCAGGGCGCGGGGAGCCGCGGCCTGACGCA